>DLYX01000604.1 GCA_003447545.1 Deltaproteobacteria bacterium
CAGCCAGCCTCAGCATTCTCGAGGGAGCCGCGCCCGGGGAAGAAGGAAACGCGTCGGCCTCCCTGCAAATAGCCATGAATCTCGGGATCGCGCTTGGCACAGGCGTCGCCGGGGCCATTCTCGCGCTCGGCGTAGCGGCCAGCCAACCGCTGGCCAACAGCCTGAACCAGATCAATCTGGGAATGCTCGCGGCGACGGTCGCAACCCTTCTGGCCGTGATCCGGATCGCCCCCCATCCGCTCGCCGGCCGCTCCGAGCCCTAGAGACGATCCCGAAAATACTCGAACGTTCCCAAATCACGGATCGCCTGATTGGCGCGCTCGGTCGCGGCCCGTCCGATAGCCAGACTTTGCATCCGATCTCCGGCCGCGAGTGTCGTCACAGCGGCGATCCAGGCGTAGGCAGAAAATCGTCGATAGTCTTCTTCGATGGTCGCCAGGTCCAACCGGCACCCCCCCGCAGCCAGACTCTCCTGGTAGATCGCGAGCAACCTTTTCTCGTGCATGCGCCGGATGTCGGCGGGCATTGAATTACACAAGAAGTAGGCAACATCTCGAACGCCGACGCCGACCGCCGTGCAAGCCCAGTCGAGAAATCCGACCGTCCGGCCTTCGAGAAAGAGGTTCCCGATATGGGGATCCCCGTGAATCAACGTCGAAGGCCCTGTCTCCAGAAGGTTCTGAAATGCGGCGTTCTTATCCAGATACAGCCGGCCCAATCGGGAAAACTCCTCCGGCATCTCGGCTTCGAACTGGGTCAATGCCGACTCCACCAGAATCTGTCCCCAATCATTTCGCATCGGGGGCTCGATCCCCTCGATCGCTACTTCCGCACCGTCCCCAATCGCATAGGATGCGTGGAGCTGGCCCAACGCTGCCATCAAGGATTCGGCAAGCGGAAGCACCTTGGGGTCGTCGGGTCCGGGAAAGACGCAGCCGGCAACCTCCAGATCTTCAAGCAGCATGAGGTAGGCGGAACCCTCTTCATTCGACACAGCCCACAAGGGACGTGGAACCCTTACCGGCACATGGGCCGCGACATGCTGATAAAAGCGTGCCTCGCGGCGACCCATCCCCGTCGCCAGAACCATTTGTTTCGAAATCTCATTGGTCGGCGGCAACTTGACGAATAAAGAGTTTGCAGGTGCACCCTCGCCCTCCCAGGAAACTTGAATCCGCGCGCGTCCTGTCGTTCCGCTATGCGCATCTACGAGGTCGATCTTTTTTGCCCGGACACCCGGATGTGTTTCCGCCAGAGCTTCGGTCAACCAGGATGCCGAAATCTCCTCGGGGGTTTGCGGCAGCTTCGAGAGATCCATCAGGTGTCCTCGCTTTCACAATCGGCGAGTGCGGGGTCCGCAGCCCAATCAAGCGCGCCCCCCAAAAGTGCCTTCATCTCCGCGGACTGATACGCCGCGGCCTGATGTCCGAGCGCAGAGAAGAAAACACGACCACGGCCCTCGCAATGGCTCCATACGACCGGGTGATCGCCCATCGCGATATCCGTGTCCATCCAGAAGAGACTGAAGGTCGGATCGTAGGTGCGCTCATCAACCCTGACCAGAACATCGACACCCTTGTCCCGCGGGCTCTCGGCAAAGGAATACCACTCCTCATTATGCGTCCACGTGGCAGGTAATTCCCGCGTCGCGGGATGATCGGCATTCTCGACAATCGCAGTCGCGTCCTGAAACTGCGGTCCCATCGTATGCATGGTAAATTGTGCACGAATAAAGTTCTCTGGATGCCAATCCCAATCATAGGAGGAATCTCCCCCGGCCCCATGAATGGCAATCGCCCCGCCGCCTGAGGTCAGCCATGCCTGCCAGTCCTTTTTTTGCGCCGGATTCAGAGTGTCGCCGCTGGTGTTGTTCCACACCACCACCGTAAACCTCGCCAGGTCGATCGGATTGAAAATCGCGCCATTTTCGGTCGCAAAGACGCTCCAGCCCCGTTCCGCTGCCAGTTTCGTCAGCAGGGCATTTGCCGCCGGAATCGCCTCGTCGTGTCGAAAGCCATTCGTCTTCGAGTAGAGCAGCACTGCAGGCTTCTTTATTGTGGAGGGGACTTCGGGCGCTGTCGTTTCATAGGTCTTTGACGGAAAAAATACCCGCAGGGTCGAACACCCACCGAACAAGAGGAGCGATAGCCCCAATAGACCCGCGCTGCGCAAGACTCGCTTCGACATCATAAACAACTTCCTTCCAGCCTGATCGTTGACGCGACCGCCGTGATCCGTCACTCCGATAGTTATGGGAATAGGGGAAAGTGCTCGGGAGCGGAACCGATCCTGCAAAAAATCGGGCTCAGGAGGAGATTGGTGATGCAAATATTTCTCTGGGGTATTGTGCTGCTGATGGGAATCGGGGGGGCAGGCGTCCTCTTCCTCCGTTCCTATGATGGCGAAGCTGCTGTCTATGTGGTCGAGCATCGCGTGCGCTTCCCGGGCACCCGGGAGGCTGCCTGGGAAATTTTGACGCGCGCCGATTTATTCCACGACTGGAACCCTTATGTGAAAAAAATGGAGGGCATCCTGCAGCCGGGAGAGATGCTCCGAGTCACCATTGTTCAGGAAAACTGGAAGCTTCCCGTTGTCGTTCGCCCCAAAATCGTAACCGCCACCGCTCCCTCCGTGCTTCATTGGCACGGAAGCATTCTGGTGTCCGGCTTTCTGGAGACGGACCATAGCTTTCACTTCGCAGAGGTCGGCGAAGGCGAAGTCGAATTTGTCCAACGGGAGGAGTTCCGTGGCTGGCTGGCGCACCGAATGAAAGACAACGGATCGCAGCGCTACACGTTTGAGGCATTCGAACGAATGGACCTCGCTCTGGTCGAGCGGGTCCGGGAACAAACCAGTCAAGCCCGCCCCTAGGGCAAGGCGAAGGCAACGTAGGAACTTCCCGAAGGCTGTTCCAGCTTTCCTCCTCCGGCGGCGATCACGACGAACTGTCGACCTCCAACCGCGTAGGTGGCCGGTGTCGCGAACCCGGGTGCCGGAAGATCAGCCTGCCAAAGAACCTCGCCGGTCCTCTGGTCGAAGGCGCGGAAGCGGCTGTCGGGGGTTGCCGCGAGAAACAACAAGCCGCCCGCCGTCGCCACGGGCCCGCCATAGTTCTCGGCACCCAGACCGGAATCGCCACTGGCAAGAACCTTCGGGTAGTCCCCCAGAGGCACCTGCCAGCGAATCTCGCCGGTCTGCATATCGATCGCCGAAAATGTTCCCCAGGGAGGCCGAGATGCCGGCAGGAAGTCGGGGTCCAGGAATCTCTGATACCCGGCGCTGATATATTCCAGATCACCGCCGGCCGCTGCCCATTTTGAGGGCGCGTCGTATTCATCGGCGAAATAAATATAGCCAGCGAGACCCGCGAGTTCCCACCATTCGGTCATACCTCCGAAGCCGGGCATTCGCCCCCGCCCGTCCCGCATGACCCGGTAGATTTCCAGATAGGACAACCGATCGGTCACATCGAGGAGCGAGGGGATCCCGGCCCCATCGCCCTTCATATCCATGCCATGACAACCGGCGCAGGCCAGCGTGTAGCCCCCCGCGGGGTCCGAGAAAGGATCGAACCCCTTCTCCACGGCCACCATCTTGACGATCCAAGGCACCTGATTAGCGTTTATGAAAAGTAATTGGCTTTGTTCATTCCAAGCCGCGCCGCCCCATTCCGCACCTCCGTCGAGGCCCGGATATTGAATCGTGCCCGCCAGACTCGGCGGCTCGAAAAGCGGTCCGAAGCGCAGCTCGGCGAGACTCTCGCGAACCGCCGCGGCCGCTACCTCATTGCGATCGGTCACGTCGCGCAGAGTAAATTCCTGTCGAACGAATGGCCGGGGCAGCAAGGGCCGCGGTTGGGTCGGCGAGGCAACTTCCCCGTCAATGGTGCTCGACGGAACAGACCTCTCCTCGATCGGAAACAGCGTCTCGCCGGTATCGCGGTGGAAGACATAGGTATCTCCCGTTTTTGTGACCTGCGCGACTGCAGGAATCTCGACGCCGTCGCGCTGCAAAACGACAAGATTCGGCGGCGCCGGTAAATCGCGATCCCAGAGATCATGGTGCACAATTTGCTGATGCCAGCGCCGCGTGCCGTCTCTCGCGTCGAGTGCCACCAGGGAGTTTGCGAAGAGGTTATCCCCGGGACGCTCACCCCCATAAAAATCGCCCGCTGCCGAACCCGTGGGAACGAAAACCAGACCACGCTCCTCATCCACGGCCATCCCGGCCCAGGCATTCGCACCACCCGCGGTCTCGGCCGCGTTGGGCTGCCAGGTCTCGGCTCCGAATTGACCTGCGAGCGGAATGGTATGAAAAATCCATCGCATCTCACCGGTCCGCACGTCGAACGCACGCACATGTCCGGGAGCAGCGCCCGC
>DLYX01000052.1 GCA_003447545.1 Deltaproteobacteria bacterium
GTCGGCTTTTCCATTTTCTCGCGCGATCTCCATGATATGCGCAAGTTCGTTTTCGAAGTGTGCTTGTTGACCGAGGGTCGAAGCACCGCGTTCGATTGCCAGAGTCCCCATGGCGACGCGCCAGCCATCGCCGGCATCGCCAACGATATGTCGGGCTTCGGTGTGTGCGCCGTCGAAAAAGACTTCGCAAAATTCCGAGGTGCCGGTCATCTGTACGATGGGTCTCACCTCGACACCCTCCTGGCGCATGGGCACCAGCAAGCAGGAAAGGGCCGCATGATTTTTTGCATCAGGTTCGGTGCGACACATCACAAAGCACCAGTCTGCGAAGGCCCCACCGGAGGTCCACACTTTCTGGCCATCGATGATCCATTGATCGCCGTCGAGGCGCGCGCGGGTCTGGACGTTGGCGAGATCGCTGCCGGCGTTGGGCTCGGAATAGCCCTGACACCAGAGTTGCTCTCCGGAAATAATCCCCGGAAGAAATTCCTTCCGCTGAGCGTCGGTGCCGAACATCATCAGCGTGGGGCCGAGAAGAGTTTCTCCGACGTGATTGACCCGCCCCGGGCCACCCGCACGTGCATATTCTTCGAAGTAGATGACTTGCTGGCTGAAGGAGAGGCCTCGCCCTCCGAGCTCTTTGGGCCAGGCAGCGCAGGTCCAACCGGACTTTCCGAGGTGGCGCTCCCAGGCGCAGCGTTCCTCAAACAGGGAATGTTCGTCGCCGGGCCCGCCGCGACCGCGGACGGCTCGGAACTCGCCGGAGAGCTCCTGGTCAATCCATGAGCGGAATTGGCCGCGAAATTCCTCGTCTTCTTTGCTGAAATCAAGATCCATATAAATAACCCCGTCCTGTCTGCGGCAGGCGTCGTCCTTCTTGTATTAAGGCACGCCTGCGGCAGGCTGCAAGCATGGGGATCAGGTGTCCCCTGCCCGTGCGGCTGCATCCCGACGAAGTTCGTTTTTGGCGACCTTTCCTCCGGAGGAAATAGGCAGGGGGTGGTTGGTGATCAAGACCTCCGGCCAGCACTCTTTGGTGGTGCCCTGCCGCGCGAGATGAGTGGTCAGCTCCGGTAAGTCCAGAGAGGCACCTTGGTGTAACTCCACATAGAGGCAGACTCTTTCGCCGAAGATCGGATCCGGAATCGCGACAGCGGCGGCGAGGCGAATCGAGGAAAGGGTGAGGCAGGCGGCCTCGACGGCAGGGCCGCTGATATTTTTCCCGCCGCGAATGATCAGGTCGGCGGTCCGCCCAACGACCGAGAGATAACCATCCTCGTCGATCGACGCGATATCCCCGGTCAACATCCAGCCGTCCTTGCGGAAGAGCTGGGCGTTCGCGGCGGGATCTCGCCAATAGCCATGACTGCATTGAGGCCCCTTGCACCCAGGCTGTCCTTTTCGATCCGAGGTGGTGTCGTTTCCTTCGGCATCAAATAACCGCACCTGCATTTCCGGGAGAGGGCGTCCCGCGGTGCGGAGTCGCTTTTCCTGCGTGTCGTGAATCGAGGTCCCGGACAAGGCTCCGGCCTCGTTGGATCCATAGAATTGCAGGACCTTGGCACCGGTGCGTTCCTCAAAGCTGGCGGCACGAGTGTAGGGTACGGCTTCGCCCCCGGTGAAGAGAATCCGCAACGAGGAAAGGTCGAAGGAATCGAAATCGGGATGTTCGAGCATGAGGATGAATTGCGTACTGACAGCAGCAAGGATCGTGACGCGTTCTCGCTCGATGGTGGCGAGAATTTTGGCTGCATCAAAATCTTCCGGGACAATGCACGTGGCACCGAGGATGGTGGGTGTGAAATGGGCTGTCCATAGCCCGAATCCAAAAGGGCTGGGCAGAGCGCTGCAGAATATATCCGCGCGGCTCAGGTCTCCATTCCGCACGGCGGGTTCATGGAAGGCAAACCAGCGAGCTTGATGGTGGGCCACACATTTGGGCAAGCCGGTAGTGCCGGATGTGGAGTTGAGGAGGAAAGTTTCGTCCGCGCCAAGAGCGCGCATTGCAGGGAGTGACGAATCGGCGGTGATTTCTTCCCAGATGGGGTCGCCGGATTCGAGAGCCTGCTCCACCGGCACCACGACACGCAGGGGATGTTGGCGCCCGGCCAGGGTCTCGCAGAGTTCGCGCAGCTCTAGTTCTCGGTGCCGGGGTGGCGCGAGCAGAGCGCACGCTCCCGACTTCTCCATCAGATGAAGGAACTCCTCGGCACCGGCTCTCGGGCCGATACCCACAACGATCAGACCTGCCTTTTCGCAAGCCAGATAGGCGATATGGACGCCAATCCCATCGGGAAGAAGCACCGCGACCCTCTCGCCAGCTTCGAGCCCACGGCCGAGCAAATGACGGGCGAGGCGATTGGCGCGCTCCTCGTAGGATGCCCAACTCAGGTCTTCATGCTCGCCTCTGAAGGCGATGGCCTCGGGTCGCTGCCGAACGTGTCGTTCGATCAGGCCCGCGAGAGTTCGTTCCACGCGGGCCTTTCAGCTCTCTCCGAAAGGCCCTTTGCCCATTTGTTCACGGATGGACACGACAGGTGGGTTGGTCATGGCTCGGCGTTGCCAATTCGCGCCATCGACGACCAGCGTATGCCCCGAGATGAACTGGCCCCAGGGGGAGGCGAGAAATGTGGCGGCCCAGCCCAGCTCGCGGGGTTGGCCCACTCGCAGCGCCGGTTGGCATGGATCCTTGTCATTCGTGCGTTTCAGATTCCCCTGAATATCGGCAGTCATATCTTCATGCGGGAAGAGCCCGGGCACCAGTCCGTTTACCTGAATCCCGTAAGGGCCCCATTCCACCGCGAGAGTCTCGACCATATTTTTCACGCCCGCCTTGGCTGCAGCGGAGTGTGCGAACCCCGGCCCGCCTGTCCAGGCATAGGAGGCGCCGACGTTGATGATCGAACCCGGTGTCTCGGCTGCGAGGTGGCGCCTGCCAAATTCTCTCGCACAGAAGTAGGTGCCATTGAGAGTGATATCCACGACGGTGCGCCAGGCATTGGGACTCATATCCTCAGCAGGAACCGGAAAGTTCGCGGCCGCGTTATTGATCAGGACATCAGGCAGGCCGAGTGCTTCCGAGATCTCATCGAAGGCCGTGGCGATCGATTCGGGATCACGAATATCGCAGGCTGTGACGAGAACCTCCCCGCCAAGCGCTTCAATCGCTTCCTTTCCGGCCGCGAGGTGGTCGGGCTTGCGGCTCATGATGGCGATTCGGGCTCCGCATCGGGCGAATTCCTGAGCGATGGCCTTGCCGAGCCCGGTTCCACCGCCTGTCACGAGAACCGTTTTGCCGGCATAAGAATCCGAGGCGAGCGCTTGCGAGCCGATGGC
>DLYX01000153.1 GCA_003447545.1 Deltaproteobacteria bacterium
TTTGGGAAGTCCTTGCATGGGGGTCTTTTCCTTCAGGCGTTTTTATAGCCGGGTTTGCGCTTTTCCTGATAAGCCGCTCGCCACTCGGCAAAGTCATGGGAAGCATTGATTACCGATTGGGTCAGGTTCTCATCACCGATCGAGGCGATCGTTTCGGCATCGCCCAGACGTTTCAGGATCCGTCGTGCGAGTTTCACCGAAAGTTGTGGGCTCTTCACGATGGCCTCTGCCATTTCCTGTGCAGTTTCCTCAAGTGTTTCGGGGCTGACGATCCGCGAGATGACGCCGTGGCGGAGAGCTTCTTCTGCTTCCATCACACGCCCGGTGAGGATCATGTCGCTGGCAATGCCGTGTCCGCACATCTGGAAGAGACGCGCGGGTCCACCGAGATCCGGGACGACGCCATAGGTCAATTCGGGCAGTCGAAAACGAGTGTCCGGCGCAGCAATGCGAATGTCGCAGAGCAGGGCGCGCTGGAACGATCCGCCCATCACCCATCCGTGCAGGGCGCAGATGATCGGGATATCGAGTTCCAGAAGTTGCAGGCTGCCCTTTTGGCCTCGGTCCATGAGGCCGTGATGAGGGAGGTCGAATTTCCGATCTTTCAGAGCACCGGTATCGCGGCCCGAAGACCAGCTTTTTCCGTCGCCCTTCCAGAGAACGACGCGGAGTTCGGGATTGTCCCGGATCTCTCGCAAGGCGGCGAAAAGTTCCGCATCCATCGCGTCATCGAAAGCATTATGCTTGCCGGCATTATTGTTGGTGATGGTGGCAATACCACCATCGATCTCGAGAAGAATCTTCGCTGCTCCCATGGACGGCAATTAACCGTACCTCGACTACGCGGGCAATCGTATTCGTGGTGTTTTCGGTGGGCGGCGAATCACGAACTGCGGAAGACGCCGGCCTTGATCACCGAGGCCTCGATTCCGCCAAGCATCATGTCCATCCCGATCGCGACCAGAATCAGGCCCATGAAGCGCATGATGATCTCTTGCGCGTGCTCGCTCATATAGCGGCTGAGGAATCCGCTGAGAGCAAACGAGAGCCCGAGCAGGAAGACCATGGCCGCGGTTCCGGCTGCGGCGCCGATCTTGCCTTCCATGGTCGGGAAGGCGGCCGCGACCGTGACCACAGTGGTGATGGCACCCGGGCCGCCCAACATGGGCATGGCGAGAGGTACGATGAGCTTGTCGTTGACAGTTTCTTCCTTGTCCTTGACCGATTGGATGGCTTTTTTGGCGCCTTCGGTTTCATGGCTGCTGTTGCCGCCACCGCTCATCATGCTCATACCGATGCCGAGGACGATCAGGCCACCTGCGGCCTGAAACGCGGGAATGGAAATCCCGAAGACTTCGAGAAGAGCCATGCCGCCAAAAATCGACAACTCGAGAATGATCAGAACAGCCATGCTGGTCTTCAGCGCTGCCCGAAGTTTGAAGCTGGTGGGTACGTCGCCGGTAATGCCGATGAAGATTCCGGCATTGCCAATCGGGTTGATCATCGCAAAGAGTCCGAGGAAGGCTTTCATGAAGGCAGCTGTGCTCATGGCGAAAATATGCCCGAGTCTCGCCTCAAGTGCCAGTCAGGTCGGAATTCTCCGAGCCGCTGTGCTGTCCGGGAGTCCCAGGGCCCCGGAAACTCAGGAACTCGGATACAAGGAGGGAAGCGGTGCCGAACCACTTTCGGGCCGCCCGGCACTTTTTGTTCGGGCGACTGATCGAAAAGCTGCGGCCATGGCCTTTCCCGACCAGGGCTCAGCATCCTGACCAGAGAGTGATTGGTTCAGCTCGCGCAGGGCGGCTGAAAGGGGCTCGTCCCCGAGTCCTTTCCCGATCTCGATCAGGCTGTTGCAACCTGTCCGCGGCATAACCGCCTCCGCCCACTTCAGGAAGGCGGTTCTTGCTCCTTGCGCGTCGGATATTCGACAGGCCGACAGAACATCTCGCCGCAGAAGCCTGGGGGATCGGATCCCGGATTGCCGACGTTGACGCAATCGCAGGAGGACCAGGGTCACCAGGCTTATCCCCCCAAGCATCAAGGCGATCGCCATGGCCGCAGTTCTCCCGGGTAGTGCGAGAGCCGTTGTTTTCGGCAGCGGATTGTTCGGTGGGATTGGAGCTTTCGCCATTGCTTCGGCCGGAGCGGATGGAACGCCGGCCTGACCGATCGGTGGCAGAATTTCGAAGCTTCGGGCGGGCAGCCGTGCGACCTTGGCTTCCTCCGCATCGATATCGAACCATTTTATTTCCACCGCCGGAAATTCCAGGGTGCCGGCGGCGGTGGGTACAATGGAGACGCTCTCTTCACGGACCGAGATCGTTCCATCGGCTGTGGGGCGTGTTCCCTGCCGGGTCCCTTCCGCATATTGACGTGCTCCGGTCGGGCCCGGAATGACGAAGGCGGGGAGCTGCTCGGAAGTGGCGCCGAGAACGCGCAGCGTTACCGTGCGCGTCAGCGCGTCACCCAGGCGAAGGTCGCCACTTTCGGCACTCCAGACTTCACCCAGCTGAACAAGTTTGGCCGGCAGAAACCAACCCTCGGTCGAATCCGGTCGAGCACGAACCTCGAATGTGATCGGATTGGAGGCGACACGGCGCAGCGGGCCACTCAGGCTGGCACGATCGAAGAAATCGTTGAAAAAGCCTCTGGTGCGCCGGCGGTTGGCCCCGGGTTTCGGTTGCATGCGTGCTTCGAGGATCGCCGGTGCGATCTGCAGCGTACCCGGTTCCTCGGGAGTAATCCGGAACTGCTGCTCGTGGAGATTGTAGCGCTGGCCATCAAGGATGACTTCGCTGGAGGTGCTATCGCCGGAGGATTCTATTTCTGCGCCGGGGACTTCCGGAGGGCGCAGCGTTCCGCTCTGCATCTTCCCCTGATCGTAGACCCGGACGGTATAAAGAACCTCGGCGCCGACAAAACCCTCAGCGGTCTCGATTTCGGCTTCGACAAAAAGCTCCGGCCGTGAGTCGGTTTCACCCTGAGGGAGCGCGACCATCCTGATCGCAATCGGGGCGGTGGTCTCGGCACCGACTCGCAGGGAGGGAATCGCGGATACGCCCGCGTCATTGGGCAAAAGAACGACGACCCAGTCCATGCTCTCGCTGCGGTCGCCATTGATAATCTGAACTTGCTGGCTCCGCCGGACATCGAGCACCTGAAAATCCTTTTCCAGAACTCGAAAATCGGGCTCTCGCGCCGAGGAAAGATCATCCTGCCGGATGGTGAGCGTGATCGTTTCGCCAGGCAGAACCTCCTGACGGTCAACATTGGCCTGAAGTGCGGCGTCTGCTGGAGAGGCAAAGGCAAGAATCGCGGTAAGGAGTGCCATCGCCAGAGATTTTCGATCAAGGGTCATGACTAGTATCCCTCCGTGGCATAGCGCCGTTCTGCGTAGCGGCGTCTGATCTTGGCACGAAGGAGGCCGGCCGGGTCCTGCGGAATTTGGCGTAGTTTCTGTTCACGGGCCTGCGCTTCTTCGGTGATCTCTTCGTTCATGCGGGCCATCTGTTGTTCCCGCATGCTTCCTTGCTGGGCAGGTTCGGGTTCCGCTTCGGCGAGTGCCTTGTCGACCTCGTCGCCAAGGTCCTCTTCTTCACGGGCGGCTTCCTCGACACTATCCTCGGATCCATCCTGTGGTTCGTCCTCGCTTTCGGCGGGGGAGCCCTCCGAGGGCTGTTCACCGCTTTCACCGTTCTGCTGCGAGTCGGCATTCTCGCCTTCCGAACCTTCCTGCGGTTCGCCCTCCTGCCCGGAGCCTTCTTCATCCTTGGGTTCTCCGTCTTCCTGCCCTTCGGATTCCTGCTCCTGCTCCTGCTGTTGCTCCTCGAG
>DLYX01000538.1 GCA_003447545.1 Deltaproteobacteria bacterium
GGTTTCCGAACCCCGAACGGAATCGCCACAAGCCCCACAGGGCAACTTCTGGTGACCGACAACCAAGGCTCCTGGCTGCCTGCCAGCAAGCTGATGGAGGTCGGGCGGGGAGACGATTTTGGATGGCGCGCGCCAGCCGACGCCAGCCCCGATCGACCCGTCCACCCCCCGGCGCTCTGGCTGCCCCAAAATGAGATCGGCAATTCGCCAACGCAACCACTCGTCCTGACGCAGGGCCCATACGAAGGTCATATTTTATTTGGGGATATCTTCAATGGAGGCATCAAGCGCGGATTTCTGGAAACTGTGGCCGGGCAGAGGCAAGGCGCTGCCTTCCATTTCTCGGGCGGTCTGGCCGCGCCGGTCAATCGAATGATCGAGGCCCCGGACGGCACCATTCTCGTCGGCGAGATCGGCAGTCGCGGCAACTGGGGGTTGGCCGACAAGCCCTTTTTCGGTCTGGAAGCCCTCCGGTTTGACCAAGGCACCGCTTTCGAACCTCTCGAAATTCGCGCCACCCCCGAAGGCTACCGGATCGTTTTCAGCGAACCCGTCGACGGCAACCCCACACCGGAGATGTTTCGCCTGCACCAGTGGTCCTACCGGCCGGACCAGTTCTACGGCGGTCCCAAATTCGGCAAGATCGCCCTGCCCGTTACCGAGGCGGTCCTCTCGCCGGATCGCAGGACTGTCGCGCTCACGGTGGAAGGACGCTTGCCCGGAACTGTTGTCTACATCCACATCGATCGTGCGCTGGAGTCCACCTCCGGCCTTCCCCTCTGGATCAATGAGGCCTGGTACACACAAAACGCCTTGCCGCCGAGCGATGATCCCCAGCCGAATCAACTGAGTCCGGAAGAAATGCGCGAGGGGTGGCGTCTCCTTTTCAACGGCAAGACTTTTGATGGCTGGAAAATCTATGGTGCCGAGGACGACCAGATCGAGGGTTGGGCCATCGAGAACGGAACTCTGGCCTTCACACGAACCGTATCGACAGCCGGCATGATCTGGAACCATATCAACCCCTTCACTCGAGGCGCTCTGGATCTCATGACGAAGGAGAAGTTCTCCAACTTCGAACTCGTTATCGACTGGAAAATTGAACCGGGCGGCAATAGCGGCGTATTTTTCGCAATTCCCGACGAGTCGGGCTATCTGGCCTGGACTTATGGACTCGAGATGCAACTTCTCGATGATGACGGGCACGCCGACGGGCAAATCGAAAAGCACCGCGCCGGCGACCTCTACGACCTGCAGGCGAGTCCTGTCCGGGCGGCGGGTCCTCCGGGCACCTGGAATCAGAGCCGCATCCGGGTAGCTGGAGACCGCATCCAACAGTGGCTCAACGGCAAGGAAACCGTGGATATCATCCGGGGTAGTCCAATTTGGGATCAGGCCGTCGCCGACAGCAAATTCGCCGATACCGAGGGTTTCGGACGAGCCCAAAGCGGACATATCGCGCTTCAGGACCACGGCGATCGCGTGCTCTTCCGGAACATCAAGATTCGCGAATTGCCGTGAATCGCCTCCCGGGCGGCTCGATCCGGGGCCCCGGATGTTTTGAATCAGGCGAAATCAGCTGACATAAATTCCTTTAATTTCAGTAGGTTGAGGAATCCGGCCCAAGCATTTTCTTGACTTCAGAAAGTGTGGATGTTCCTCTTGCCGGCGCACGTTTTGTCTTCATAGTCTTGGTCAGGGTCGAGACGAAGTTTCTCCTCGGGACTCAGTTTTCAGGCCCATCTGTCGATGGGATCAGGGATCATTAGCATGGCGTATAACTTCGAAAGATTATCGGCTCAGGACCACTCGTTTCTCGTCTTCGAGAAGGGCGGCGTGCATATGCACATCTCCGCCACCCAGATTTTCGAAGCCGGCCCCATGCGCACCGCCGAGGGCGGGATCGATGTGGAAGCTTTCCGCCGTGCCACGGCAGCGGTCCTGCATCAAATTCCTCGTTACCGGCAGAAACTGAAATGGATTCCGATCGAAGGACGTCCGGTGTGGATCGACGACCATACCTTCAATCTCGATTACCACATTCGCCATACCTCGCTGCCGCGCCCTGGTGGGATGGAGCAACTCAAACACCTGTCCGCTCGGATCATGTCGCAACCGCTGGATCGCTCTCGTCCCCTCTGGGAAAGTTGGCTGGTCGAGGGACTCGAAGGCGGCGATAAATTCGCCATCATCACCAAGATTCATCATTGCATGGTGGACGGAACCTCCGGGGTCGATCTGACCCATATCCTACTGTCGACCGGCCCCGATCAGGTACCGGGAGAGCCGCGCCCCTACGTGCCGCGCCCCGAGCCGAGTTCCATGGATCTACTCCGGGAATCCATGATTCGAAATGTCACCCTGCCCTTGAAAGCAGCGCAGGGACTCCGCACTCTGGCTCGCGAGACCAAAGACCTTGGCCAGGAGGTCGGCCTGCGAATTCAGGCGGTCTCCGACCTGATCGGGCTCGCCGTTCGTGGGGCAGACGATACCCCCATCAATGGCAAGCTGGGGCCGCATCGTCGCTTCGACTGGCTTTCCATGCCTCTCGACGACGTCAAACGCGTCAGCAAGAAAATTGGTTGTACGGTGAACGACGTGGTTCTGGCCACGGTCAGCGGGGCGATTCGCGATTTCCTCGTCTACCGACGCGTGGAACCAGCCGGATTGGAATTTCGTGTTTCGGCCCCGGTGAGTATGCGGCGCGGCGAAGACAAGGGGAAATTGGGAAACTCCGTATCCTCGTGGATCATTCCCCTCCCGATCGAGCGCGCGGATCCGCTGGAGCGGGTTCAGGCGATCAATGAAATCACCAAAGAACTTAAAAGCTCGAAACAAGCGCTTGGCGTTGAAATGATGATGGCCATGGCTGAGTTGAGTCCCTCGATGCTGCTTTCGTTGGGCGCTCGTGCTGCTTCGGGGCCGATCAATATGATCGTGACCAACGTGCCCGGGCCGCAGATCCCGCTCTATTTACTGGGCGCGAAACTGGTCGAAATGTATCCGCTGGTGCCGCTGATGGAAAATACAGGGATCGGTGTCGCCCTTTTCAGCTACGATGGAAAGCTCTGCTGGGGATTCAATGCGGAGTATCAAATGGTGGCCGATCTGCGCGTATTCGTTAAATTGGTGGACTCGTCATTCCGGGAACTCGCTGCCGCCGCCGGCGTCGAGACATCCACCCCTCCCGAGGCAGCATTATCGTCTGTGGCGACCGCCGGGGGGGCCAGCGAGAACCCTCGCTAGCGACCACACAACCTCCGTTCGCTGCTCTACTTGTCCGTCTGCGGCGACGTTTTTGCACTCCGAGGCTCGGTTGCCAGAAGCAGGGTCGCAACCCCGTGGGTACCGCTGCGAACGGTGCAGACCCTCGTCCCGGGCTTCCGCCCCGAACGAACCCCCGAGACGTCCCAGCCGGATTGCGTCAGCCGGGCGTGTGCCTGATCAATCGCGAGCGTTCGCCAACAAATGCCCCAGAACTCGTCCGGCTTTGCAGGGTCCGGTTCCTTCTTGAGGGAAGCGCCGACTTCCAACACGACACCGTCTACCTTGAAGAAGAGTTGGCGGGCACCCCAATCGGGAAACTCCCGGTCCAGAGCCAGCCGAAGTCCGAAAATATCCCGATAAAGGTCTCGGGTGCGATCGGCATCCGCGGAGAGAATCACCACATGATCGATACCGGCCACGGAGCCTTCGTGGCAGACGCGCGACTCGGGCAGGAGAACGCTCCGGGTCAGAGGCCTGATCCCAAAAA
>DLYX01000260.1 GCA_003447545.1 Deltaproteobacteria bacterium
GGACTTGAACCGGCACGATCGCAATGATCGGGGGATTTTAAGTGCTTCAACAGCTTAATAAGCTATTGTCCCTTTTGATATTTTGCGGTCGGCTTTTGGTAGACGTCTACCAAGCGCCGTTTTGCTCGCCCCGGGGACTGATAATCCCCGGTTTTTGCATCTGCGTTCAATATAGCAGCCGCCGACGGTGGCAGAAGTCATCACCTACTCCGGAGACTGCACTCCCACCCCACACCTGTGAAAGAGCCCCTTAAGTATTCATGGCCCGGGTCTACCAATTTCGGACGGTTAACTTGCCAATACCTGTCTCCGTCCATCCGGTCTATCGCCGTCACATAAGCGCACCATGACCTCGATGTTCTCCTGCTCTGCCAGCAGACTTTCTATGCCATCAATCGCGTCTACTGCCCAAAATTGTAAGTGACTTCGAGACCGTAGGTGCGTGGTTGCACAGGAATGGCGTACGACCAGAGTCCCGAAACGTTAAGACCGTGGGCGAGCGCATCTTCCTCGAGAAGGTTGCGGCCAAACAAGCTGACGGTCGTACCCTTGACGGAGTAGTTCACCGATAAGTCAATATAGTGCTGAACATCGTTGGAGAGTTCCTCGCGGTTGGTCTGCTCGACAAACAGCTCATCAACCATACGGAACGCACCGCGAATCCACGCTTCGCCTTCACCGACGTTCCACTCGTAAGTACCGTTTAATGAGAAGGTGTACTCAGGCGCGCGACGGAATGCCAGCCCCGAGTTATCCGTCTCCTGAAACCCGTCAAAGTAGGTGAAGTTATCGTATTCGGAATCCAGATAACCGAAGTTGGCCGCAATGGTTAAACCTTCAGTGACAATGGCCTGTGCTTCAAGCTCAAGGCCCTGCATGGTCGCCGTCGCTGCGTTAAACACCGAGATACGCTGACCAGTAGGACCTTCGGAAGGAAGACCAATTTCTTCCTGCTTATCCTGATAATCCATGATAAACACGGCACCGTTTAGGCGAACCCGGCCATCGCTAAATTCGCTCTTGAAGCCTACTTCATAGTTCTCAAGGAACTCGGGGTCATAGGGAATAACGGCTGACGCGAATTCGTCAACACGGCCATTAAACCCGCCGCTGCGGTAGCCTTCGGAGTAGGTTCCGTAGAACATGACATCGTCATTCATACGATACCGCACACCCACCTTGGGCGTGAATTCGCCCCAATCAGCCTCGGCCTCCGCCTGAAGGTTATAGCGCTGCACCGTGGTTTTATCATCCTCGGTATAACGTCCACCCACGGTAAGAGTCCATGCATCGCTAAACGCGTAGTCCACTTCGAAGAACAACGCCTGAGAGTCGGTTGTCTGTGTGGTTTCCTGGGGAATGTCCAGAACCGCACCTGGCACCACAAAGGTAATCCAGCTACGCGAGTACGCGGTGTACTCCGAATCCCAGTCATAGATACCCGCGACAGCTTTCAACGGACCGCCTGCATCGTAGGTCAAGCGCAACTCGTGGCTCGACTGCTCATAATCCGCAGGGCGGGTGGTGCCGAAGAGCATGGGCTGATCAGCAGTCCAGTTCGAAAAGAGGGTCTCTTCCGTTTCGAAGGAACCGTAAATGTAGTTTAAGCTCAGGCTGTCGCTGATGTCCCAGCGCGCCTCGAGGATATGCGTATCGGCATCGAAGGTACCACCACCGGGAAACTGCGTGATGCCGCTAGGATCGGAAATCAACAGACCCGTCGGGTCAGAAACTTCTGAAAAGCTTGAAGGCTGGGAAATAATCCGGTTCGTTGTGTAGCGATCACCTGTAGTAGGAGAGTTCGGACCGGTTCCACAAAGGCCAAAGTCAGAGCAAAACAACTGGTCTGGCTGCCCCATATTCAAAAGCGGGGGCGTATCCTGATCCGTCTCTTCCCGCGTGTACGTGTATTCAAATTCCAGGGTATCGGTTGCACTCCAAAGCCCATTGAAACCGAACATTTGGTAGTCAATCGCCCCTTCGTCTTCGCCAAGAGCTTCGTTGCGGAAGTAGCCGTCCTGAAGGTTGTTTCTGGCGGCGCTAAGCTTTACCGCAAGATTCTCTGTGACACCAAAGTTCAGCACACCGTCGTACCAGTAGTTATCGTAATTGCCATAACCCGCACGAACTTTTCCGCCCAGCTCACCAGTGGGGCGCGTACGTTCTACCCGGATCGTGCCGCCAATCGTGTTGCGACCAAACAGCGTGCCCTGGGGCCCACGAAGTACTTCCACGTTGGCCAAGTCAATGCTGCGCAGAATCGCTCCGGAGTTGGCGCCGATGAACAGACCGTCGACCTCAACGCCTACTGCAGGATCAAAGTTTTTTTCTACGTCAGCAACGCCCACACCTCGGATGTAAAGCGCCGCGTTGCCGCCGGGCCCCTGAGAAGTATCATCGAAAATCAGGTTCGGAGACATGAAAGCGAGATCACGCATATCGCGAGCGAAAGTGCGGTTGATCTCTGTTTCCGTCAGTGCGCTTACAGAGAGACCAACGTCCTGTAAGTCTTCCGCGCGCCGGCGAGCGCTAACCACCACCTCTTCAAGCGCGAGACCCCCTTCCTGGGCAAGGGTCGGCACGCTAAACATGGGCATAGACCCAATCGCTGCAGCGGTTGCCAAAACCAAAGTATTTTTGTTCATTTTATGTATCCTTGAGTGAGAGATTTTGCTGATTAAAATAGGCAAGTAACTAAATTCAGTTCTACGTCACAGATGGACAGTATAAATACAGGACGAGACTAGTACAAAAATTCAAAACTACCAAGCAATTGGTTGTTTTTTTTGAGCGACTTGGAGGTGCATCACTGCGCTCAGCAGAGAAAACAGTGTGCGGTCGATGAGCGTGTTACTCCCAGCGCACCGGAGCCGCTTGATAAGAAGTTAGTGGCGGCGGGCAGAGCCGAGAGTCGGACGACTAGAGCACTCTGAAGCCACGAGCGGATTCAACGACGTCCGGGTCAAGCTGAAGCCTCAAAACATCGACAAATCCTGCGGCGATGCTAGCGGGCGTGTCCTCGCCGGCAGCCTGATACCAGGTTGGGGTCCAATTGAGGCCACCCAGTAAAGCCAGCCTGAGATGCCGGCGGTTCACGCCTTCCGGAAGTGGCAGTGCTTCAACGAGGCCGCGAAATATGGTTTCGTAGCCGTCCCGTCGCTGCAGTAGCTTCTCGCGTGTGACACCCTCAAAGTTGCGTGGGAAGTGTGACGTGATCACGTCGGAGAAAGGGCTCGGCCCGAGTAATACCTCCAGATGCGCGCGACAAGCCGCAGCTAGCCGCGGCCAAGGGCGGTCCTCCGCTTTTGCGATCGCTTGCTCCACCGCGACCTCTGCCTGGGCGACCCCTCTGGCGTGAGCTTCAAGGAGAATTTCCTCCTTGGAGGCAAAGTGGTGATAGAGGGAGCCAGAGAGAATGCCAACATGCTGGGCGATATCGCGGATGGATGTCGTGGCGTAACCGCGGGTTGCGAAGAGCGAGGCGGCTATTTCCAACACTTCGTCTCGTCGATTTATTTTCCCATTTCCCACTGCCGTGATCCTCAGTTAGCTACTCTCCCCTCCTACTGGTTATGGTCCGTAGTAGCGACGGTGTGATTCAAGCGCGATGATATTGCTTAAAGAAATCCAGCGTAAGGGTGTCCAACACCTGATCATCCTCATCCAAAATATCGAGCATTTCAGATCCTGTGCCCTGAAAGCTTGCATAGACCGTCATACCCTCTTCCGTAGAAAAGGGCGTATGTGTGCTGCCTGGCGGCTCGTAAGAAAATGTGCCGGGGAAGTGCAGTTCCTCGCCCTCCCGGTAACCCCAGAGCCCCTCCAGAGTGAGGGCGACTGCAGTACAGCGGTGCGTATGCCGAGCAAACTCTTGGTTTGGATCCTGGCGAAACAGGAAGTCAACCCGGTGGCGCTTCTCATCCACTGTGAGAACCTTAATATAATTCCCCGGCTGACCATCGATCTCCTGCCAGTCGAGAAGATTGCTGTTCACATTCTCGATGTCGCCAAAGCTTGTGCGCATGGTTTTCTTCAGGATATTGGTTGCCGCGACTGTCATCGTCTCGCTCCTGCCTCATGATTATTGGACGGCGGTGCCGTATTATTCCGAGCGACGACAACACCCAAACAACCAACCGCTTGGTTGAGGCAGTATAACCTGATATGTTTCACAAACAACCATGCAAACTTCTGAGTTGGGCACGTAATAAAAATGCTGATCTTTTTTAAATTGGCGCGACGGGGGATTCTGCTGTCGGCCATCGCCATAGCAGCAGTTCTTTCCGGGTGTGAGGAGACTGAATTAACGGCCGCGGCGCCGGAATCGAAAACAGCACAGTCGGAGCTGACGCTAACGGTCGTTGACAACAAGGGACAACCGATCGCCGGCGCCATGGTAACCATGCAGTCTGATGCGCTTCGTCGCGTGACCCGCTTTACGGACGGCGCCGGCAAACTTGAACTCTCCCCTCTTCCGAACGGCGAATTGCTAGTACGTTATCCAGGCATGGGGGAGCGGCGAGTTCCTGGCTCAGATGCTGCAGGCAATGTGATTGCTTTATCAGCTGACCCGCAGTTCCTGCGCAAACTCCCCAGCAGCCAGTGGCTTGAACTGCTGCCGGATGGCCCGTGGAAAAAGGAATTTATCGTCAACTGCGGCACCTGCCATGAAATCGGCTACGACCGAATTATGATGGGTGATCGCCCGCGTAATGAGGGCGAGTGGCTGGCGGCGATAAAAATGATGCGCGCAATGGACGCCTACGAAGTTATACCCCCAGACTTTGATGACGAGGCCTACGCAGGTTGGTTGGCTGATAATCTGTCTCAGTCCCGGATTGCTTCGCTCAATTCTGCGGCGCATCAGGCGGCGGGACGTCTCGCAGGCGTTGAGATTACCGAGTACACCTTACCCGAGCAGGATTCCCTTCCCCACGATCTCGTCGTCGGACCCGACGGGCTGATCTGGATCACTGCCTTTTTCTACGATCAGATCTGGGCCCTGAATCCCGATACCGGCGACACACAGATATACCCAGTAGACGACTCTGCCGACGTAAACGCACAGCCCAGAGCGCTAAAATTCGACAACGAAGGCCAGCTTTGGATTGTCAATGGCGGCACCCAGTCGGTACTGCGTCTGGATCCGGAAAGCGGCGACTATCTGCAGGTTCCGGTCGACATGTACGCCCACAGTCTGGATATCGACCCGGAGGGCAACATCTGGGTTAATGATTACTTCGCGGCGCAGGAGCGTGTGGCCCGGGTAGATG
>DLYX01000316.1 GCA_003447545.1 Deltaproteobacteria bacterium
AACGACGGCACCAACCCCGGAGCCGACGCAACCCGACACAGACCCCTTCAGCAGCAGGAAACCCGACGATGCCTTCTGCGACCCACGAGCTTATGCGATGGAGGTCCTGGGGGGACTCGAGACTGTCGAGGTCGACAGCGTGGGGTGTAACTACCTCACGGTGAGCCAGCCCTCTCGCCTTTCCCTGCGCCAAGGCGACAAACTCTACTTGCGGCTGGTTCATTTCCCGATCACAGCCCCGACCGGTACCGAGGCCTATATGGCAATCCAAATCGGCGACCAGCCCATCTGGGAAGTCGTGATTCCCCTCCCCGCCAACACCAGCGTGGCGAATCCCGTACCCTATACTCTCTATCTCAATGGCGAGAATGGTGTGCCGGCCGAGATCCCCGTGGACTTCGATGCGCCAGCAGGCACCCCGATCTACTTCCACTTCCAGAATCACGGCGAGAACACCTACAACGTGGTGAACATCAATCGCGGATCGAGTGATATATCCCCTTCGCTCGTTGACGCGACTCGATGGGAGGTCGTCAGCCAGAACGTTCCCGTCCCGGAGGATTACACACCTCTGGAGTAGGACCTGCCCCATATCCTGCGAGAAGCGTGCCGGTGAGGGAAAACCGCTCGAGATGGTTCAGGCGTCGCAGAGGTTGCGCAGCTTGTCCATGGTCTGCACGCGCTCGGCCGTGCTGTCGCCGACCAAGCTGACGTTGAGCGAGGTCACGCCAGAATCACGATAGGCCGCGATCCGTTCGCGCACAAAGCTCTCCGGACCGATGAGCGTGGTCTCTTCGATATACGACGCGGGAACCGCCGCCGCGGCTTCCTTCTTCTTGCCCGAAAGATAGAGGTCCTGAATCAGTGCCGCCTCCTCAGGGTAGCCGCAACGAGAAAAAATGTCGTTGTAGAAGTTCTTCCCACGCGCGCCCATGCCGCCAACGTAGAGTGCGGTGCCGTGGCGTCCCGCGTTGCGCAAGGGCTCGAGGCCCTCGCCAATCCCCACCGCACCGCCGGCGTGAATGTCGAGCGGAGCGCGCGAGGGATCGCGCTTGGCGCGTCCACGCGCGAGCGCATCCCCCCAGACCACGTGCGCCTTGTCTGGGTGGTAGAAAACCGGCAGCCAGCCGTCAGCCAGCTCCGCGGTCTGCGCCACGCTGCGCGGGGCCAGAGCCGCAACCACGATGGGAATATCCTCGCGCACGGGATGGGTCAGGATCTTCAGAGGCTTGCCGAGCCCGCTTCCCTGCCCCTCGGGTAGCGGCAGGGGATAGTGCTTGCCGTCGTTGGTCACGATCTCGCGACGCCAGACCTTGCGACAGATCTCGATCACTTCGCGAATGCGAGGCACCGGGGAGTCGAAGGGGACTCCATGGAAGCCTTCGATGACCTGCGGGCCGGAGGTACCGAGCCCGAGCACCGCGCGGCCCTCGGAAAGAAAGTCAACGCCGGCAGCCGACATCGCCAGCAGACTCGGCGTGCGGGTATAGATCGGAAGGACACCTGAGGCGATCTGCACGCGGTCGGTCTTTGCCGCCAGATAGCCCATCTGGCTGACCGCATCGAAGCCGTAGGGCTCCGGCACCCAGACGCTGTCGAGCCCCGCCTTTTCGAGTTCCTGAATTTCCTCGACGGCGCTGCGCATGCCGGCCGCGTAACTGAGCATTGTTCCGATCTTCATGAACCCATCCTTAGCAGACTGCGTCGGCCTATCGCATCCACGCAGGACGAGGCCGCCCGACGCGAGCCCGACGCGGTCTCGAAGCGAATCCAGCGCGAGGCCAAGGCAAGGCCAGCGCGAGGGCTATGTGCACGGACTTGCTAGTACTGACACTCGCAGACACCGGTTTGCGCGATGCAGGTCCCGCCACAGACCGAGCACGGTGCTCCGGCCGCACACGGCCCCGCCGAACAAACGCCCGCACTGCAAGTATCGGTGCGGGTACAGAGGATCCCGTCGCAGCTGGCCGCCCCATCGGGCTTGTAGGCACATGATTTTGTGCAGCAACTACTGCCGGTGCCGTTGAGATTGCCGTCGTCGCATTGCTCGGCTGCCTCGACATTGCCGTTACCGCAGACCCCCTGACTACCGATCACATAATTGCCGTCAGGGATGCGCGTGGGCAGCCCATAGGCCGGGTCGGTGAGCAGCGCCTGCAGGGTCGGGTCGGTGGAGGTGAGCAAGGCTGCCATACACGGCTCCCACTCATGACTGATGTCGTCGCAGCGCCCAGCTTGTGCGCCCAGCCATGAGGTCAGCCCCCAGTAGAAGTATTCGGCCGCATGGCAATCGTATTCGCAGGTCTCGTCGTCGTAGTGGTACCAGGCCGAGGCCGGGTATTGGTTGGGCGTGCCATTGAAATAGCCGCCCCGGGCGGTGTCCATGGCATTGCTCAGCGCACTGCCGCGCACCATCCGCAGGGCCGGATACACCGGCGCAAATCCCGCGGTATGGACCAGATGCAGGACTTCTTCCAGACTGGCATCAAAGCCGTCTGAGGGATTGGTCTCGTTGCCCAGGCAATCCTGCATGAAGCGATCGTCGAGCGCATTGGTATCAAAAATGCCCGAGGACTCCAGCTGGTTCACATTGCGAAACATCACCAATGTGGCCTTGCGGTCGACCATGGCGGCGACCACAGCAGGCTGGTCGGCCACGCCGTCTTCGTTGCCGTCGAGGTACTCGGCCATGACGCTGGCCGCGTGCAGGATCTTGGCATCGGTCACCGATGAGCTGCCCACGATCTCGACCCCGAAGACCATCACGCGCTTATTGAACCATGTGGAGAGGACATCGCTCTGCGGAATCGATTCCACCGTCAGGCTGCTGGCAAACGCGGCCTGAAGCGGTGCGAACAGGATCAGAGCCGCCAACAAAAGGAATGGTTTGATCGAGTTTGCAAATCCCATGCGCCAGCACCTACCACAGATCGAGCTTCAGATAAGCCTATTTTCGCACCGCCTGCGTCGCCTTTGGGCCCGGTTGCGGAGCCATCTAATCAGGAAAAGCCGTTTCTAACGAGAACCTGTCTCGACCACACAGTCGGTATCGATCCCGCCGGTTTGGATCGTGTTATTGCCCTCGATGATGGTGTCGGTCCCCTGGTTACAGAGGTCGGTGCGGTTGCCAACGATGGTATTGCCGCTCAGAGTTGTCGCTTCCGGCGCCAACAAGGCCAGCCCGGCCGCAATCGCGGCTTCCGAATAACCGCAAAACGAAGCCGCCTCATCCCAGGTGCCGCCGAACCAGAGGCAACGATCTTCGCCATCGTTCGGCAAATCAAAACGACAGGTCTGCGATCCGGAATCCCAACTTCCCGATGCCAGATCATCGCAGTCTTGTTCGGTGAAGCCTCCGGTCGTCACAACGCACACGCCTCCACTCGCATTGGTATCGTTGCTGGTCCAATACTGGCAGCTTGAGGAATCGCTGCTGGTATAGAGCTTCCACTCATCGCGCCCCGAGTCATAACCGCAGTAGATCGGGCACGAGTCTCCCGGATCCGAGCCCGATGCGATCGCGACGCCTTCGCCGTGATTCCCCTGAACGTGGTTATCTGCGATCAGAGTGTTCTGGACTTTGGCCGGGCTGGAGTCCATCGACCCCACGTCCTCTCCAACGCCGAGAACGATGCCGCTCGTACCATTGCCCAGAACATAGTTGTCTCGGATTTCGTTGTTCCATGAACCCGGAGGCAGTCCCGCTTCCACGAAATCTCCGTCATTCACGCGAACGTGGATCCCGCTGTAGCTGTTGGTCCGCAGAAGGTTTCCGCGAAGGATATTGTTGCTTCCCTGCATTTCGATCCCGGCATTGTAGGAGCGATTACCGACGGACTCGACCAGATTTCCTTCGACAATAGCCCCCGTTATATCCAGGTCCATCCCCGATTCCGTACCCAGCCTCAGGACATTGTGGCGAATGATTGCCCGAAGCGAGACCTGACCACTGTTGCGGCCAAATCGAATCATCTCGCGGCTTCTCTTGCTTCCGAGAACCAGGTTGCCCTGCACAACCATGTCATCTGACGCTGTGACCTTGATCGCCCCCTCGCAGTCGAGGAGAAGGTTCTGGGTAATGACGCCATTCGCCCCTACGACATCAAGGCACTCGTAGTCGTTGGTGCCAGCGATGGCGTTGCGAGAAATCCGATAATCTTCGCCCTTCACTTCGATGCCATCGGTATTGACGAGGATATTCTCCTCCATCACAACATCATCTCCTACAATACGAATCCCGTATTCGGACGAAGCATTGAGCAGCGCTGTCGATCGAATGGTCGTATTGTGGTTGCCGCCCACGACATCTCGCTCATTGGGGCCGGCATCATAGTCCCAGTCGCGCGGCACCGCGCTCCCGATCATCCGGCTATTGGCGCGGAAGCATATATTGGAGATCGTCGTACCGGTCACATCGGGGTTAATGGCAACACCATACAACCCGTGCCGGATGGACAGATGCGACAAAGTTGTGTCGTTTGCTTCCACGCGAATTCCACTCTCGCTTGGCGGCTCCTCGGTGCGACCGCCGCCCCGCAACTGGCAACTCTCGACCATCACGCCCGGACAGGTCGTGAGGAAGATCTTTTGCCGGGCGACTTTTGCAAGCGTCTTGATTTCTTTTTTCAGTTCCTTTCCGTTGGCGTAATTCTTCAACCAAGTTTTCGCGTCGTCGTCCTTGAGCGTAAGTGCTGCCTTGACGCCTCCGAACCCGACCCGGTTGAGAATCTTGTCCAATTCCCCCGGCACCGATCCTGTGAGTGTGAGGCCCGGCGTCTCCACGATGACGCCCTCGTTGTAGGCACTGCCGTCGGCCTTGGGATGGATCGTGATCACATCGCCGGTCGCGGCTTCATCGACAGCTTCCTGGATCGTCGCGTAGCACGCAACGTCGGCGGGATTGACGCAAAGTTCCGCTGCGTTGGAGGGGGTCGAGAAAGCGGCGGCGAGAGACACGCCAGCGAGCGCGCAAAGAAATCCTGGTTTCCGAAGCATGGGGTCGGTTCTCCGGTCGGTAGGTAGCTTGATAGGTAGGTTGCTGAGTAAGTTGCTGAGTGAGTTGCTAAGTAAGTTGCCAAGCAGGTTGAGGGGTAGACTGCCGGGTTTTCGCGCTCAGGTTCTCAGAGCGCCAACGCGATAAACCTGAATTCAAGCCAAGAAATTAGAGGAATCCCGAAATCCGTTCAAGTTGGAATTTTGGCGATTCAGGCTGTCCAGACCGAAAATCCCTCGATTACGCTGGTGTTTCCCGTGGCCGACCCATGGCAAATCCCCGCCATTGCGCTAGAGATCCCCGAAAAGGAGTCCGCAATGCTGGAAGTGAACGAATATTTTGACGGGAAGGTGAAATCGATCGCCTTCCAGACAGCCACCCTGCCCGCCACCGTCGGCGTCATGGCACCCGGAAACTACGAGTTCGACACCAGCAAGAAGGAAGTCGTCACCGTGGTCTCGGGGCAGCTGACCGTAAAGCTGCCGGGCGAGGATACCTGGCAGGACTTCCAGCCAGGCGATTCGTTCACCGTGGCCGCCGGCCAGGTCTTCCACCTGCAGATCGCCGTGGATAGCGCCTACCTCTGTACTTACGAGTAAGCGGACTGCGCAACGCTGCCGCGCCGCAGCCGACTTCAAAGCCGCCTGCCAATTTGCGTCGGCAGGCGGCTGCATCGCTCAGCGCCGAATCGAGGCGCCGAAGACGATGGTTTTCGAGCCGTC
>DLYX01000243.1:0-256 GCA_003447545.1 Deltaproteobacteria bacterium
GCGTGGGTGCCGGCGTGGGTGCCGACGTCGGGGTTGGCTCAGGCTCGTTGCTGAGGAGCAATTCATATACGGGAGACGGCCCGTAACCAGAATCGGCCACGAAACGGAATCGTACCGGATACACACCAAGCTGGTCCTCGGGCACAACCACCGAATAGGACGGATGGATGTGCAACGATGAGGCCGTCCCGAGGTCTGCGGACTCCCCGGCCGCATCCAAATTCGTCGACCCGACCTTGACGGTCACGGCGGGGTC
>DLYX01000243.1:580-8188 GCA_003447545.1 Deltaproteobacteria bacterium
CCAATCTCGACGATCTCCATGCGAATCTCGGTGCCCGGCGAAACGCGGGAATAGGAGCCAGTGCCTGAGTCGGGGGTGATGATCCCGGGATTGACGGTGCTGTACAGACAGTCCGAGGGGAAGCAGATGCTCTCGTTCTTGAAAACAGCATTAAGGCCCGGCTCGGGGAGCCCGACCAAAGATCCGGAAGAGGTCACGTAGACAGCAATGTCTTCGTGCACCACCTGAGCCTGGACCGGCGCCACCAACGCGGCCAGAGCCAGCAAGACAATTCCAACCCTCGTCATATTCCGTCTCTGCATTTTTCGCACTCCACTCGGCAGAGAATCACTCAGCCCTTGTGCATATATGAAAACACCCCGGGGAGAGGAGGCCCAGCAAGACCATTCCACCCAGGGAGAATATTTGTTCGACCAACAGTTGCCATATCCCTCAAAGTCGCGACTCGGAGGGAGATGGCAGCTCCGCTCCTCGGGCCGGGCAAGAAGCCCGAACCCGAGAAGCGGGTTACCAACGAGGCCATCGGTTCATCAGAACCTCAGCCATGCCCAACCTAGTCCTCTTCAGGAATGGTGGAACCCTGACTTTCACGAATGCACGGAAAGGCTGCCTCGGCTGCCTCCTCGTCATCAGCGAAAACGACCACAGCGATATCCTCGAGCCCGCTCGAGTAACCCGCTCCGACCAACTCCTGCACACGACAGGCGGCCATGCCCATATTCGGGGAGATCGCGGCGGTAGCCGCAGCCAGATCGACGCCAAAGGTACCTACGCACTTCTCGGAAGCCTTGGTGATCGCATGCTGGAGGTTCGCCGAGGTTCGCGCGACAATGCCCTTATCGACATCCGAGCAGGTTTTGAGCACACGATTCGGTGCTGTATCCGTTTCCGGATCGCCACCACCGGCGCGCCAGGACTGGATGGCATCCAGGCAGTTGGTCAGCGCCTTGTAGTTCGAAGAAATCAGCTTGCCAGTGCTCCGGCTCACAGTCTTCTGACATTTGGCGGTTGTTTTCGTGGCAGTCTCGACCGGAGCCAAATAGCCATTGGTGACATGGAAGGTGTAGATGTCGGACGCCTGATAGTTACTGTCAGGATCCTCGAAGACAAAATCGATATCGCCTTCACCAAAGCCACCGATGCTCGTGTCGGTCGAATCCAGTGCGATTTGGTAATCCGGGTGGGCGTGCAGAGTCCCGTCTTCCCCGGGAGTCCCGTCATAGGTACCCAAGGAAGCCGACTCACCAATCTCGTCAAGGGTCGTAGCGCCAATCTGAATCGAGAGACCTTCATCGATGTTGATCAGGGCGAACTCGACCGTGGTGCCAACATTCAACTCGTAAAGCTCGGGGGCCTCGTCCTCAGCAGCTCCGATTCCGGGAGTTGTCGAACCGTAGACAAGAACGGGCCCAACTGCGTTGGCGAAATCGGTACGCAAGACGGACTCAAAATTATATTCGCCCATCAGCTGCCCGGCACCTGCATCGGTCGATCCGACTTCGATATCACCATGTCCATGATGATCGTCCTCTTCGGCGAATGCGGCGGGGCTCATGCCGAAAGCCGCAAGGCTGACGGCTGCGACGGCCGTCACAAATGTTTTGTTGATAATCTTCATTTAAGATTCCTCTTTCTTTGGTTTGACTTCGAATAGAACTGATTTTGTGAATGAAAAAAATGAATGCGTGAAGGAAGGAAGGAAGGAACTAACCGGGGAGCGAGCGAGGCTTCCCTGTCACCGCATCAAGCGCGGGCGCATAGAGACCCCGCCGAGCGCGAAACTCGACGAGTTCAGATGGACTGTGGACCGAGATGAACTCGGGCCCTGCGGATCAACCGTTCAGTCCTCGTCGTGGTCCTCGTCGTGCTCGTCGTGACCCTCATGATCGTCGTGACCGTCACCCTCTACCGGAACGAGACGGGCCTGGGCTGGCTCTGACGGATCGTAGATTCGATCGGCCTCAAGGCGGAACTCGAGCAGATATTCGCCCGATTCTGTGCCCTCGGGCAAGATCACCTGCCACTCACCGTGACCATGGAGTCCGGGAGAGCTTCCCAGCACTACCGAGTCTCCCACCTCATCCAGCGCAACCCCGTCGAAACGGAACTGAACCCCAGGATCGAGAGCGGTGATCACGAGCGTTACCTCGACCCCGGACATCAACGGGTAAACGCCTTCTTCGGGCTCATCGAATTCCACGAGCCCGAAGCCGGGATCACTGCCAGACCATAGGACAAGCGAACCGACGATGGTGTTTTCGAAGACTTCAAACGCCTGACTGAAATCGTAATCGACGACCAGCACGCCGCCATCAGGGCTGCTCGCTCCGATCATCAAATCGACGTGAGGGTCATCCGGAACAGCGTGCGGACTCCCGCACGCCCCCACCAGAAATACGAGTCCCAGCAGCCATCCCACCGCAGGACGCCGTGCCTGATGCCGCTGGCGCGGAGACATCGCGCCCCCAAAGCCCGTATTAGAACACTTCTGAATGCTTTTGTTGATCATTTCCCGTCACTCGCTTGCTGATCCAGGATCGAAATCCGGATGGTTGGTCTGACCGCGGAAGCCGAGGGAGCGACTTCATGAAAGAATTCGCCCCACGGTTCCGCGAGGTCCTCGGCTGCCACCCAGCGGCCGGATCTGCGATTTGAAGTTTCGAGATCGCAAATCGTGGGGCTGCTTGAATGCAGAACCCGCGATCAGGCGCTGATTGCCGAGGCTTTGTAGCTTCAGACCCGCGGGGGGCCGCGAATTGTTCGCACCGAGTGAGAAACGAACGGAGCTTCCGAGCCGGAAGGTTTCGCCGTAACGAGGGAGCCGAAAAGAACAGGAGCCAGAGGTACAGAGGCCGCTGCCGTAATCAGCGGGGCTCGGACAGTCGTACAAACCGCGCAATTCTCGGCGAGGTGGGCGCCCTCATGCTCGAACTGATGCAGGATCCCGAAAGACACCACGACCAACAACGAGAAACTCGCCGCCAAGGCGACTAGTCGCCCCTGTCTGCGTTGCATTCCGACCATTCCTCCGTCGAACTAGCATCGCGTCAGGCTTCCCGTCAACCTGCAATCGCATTTGCAACTAATTTGCGTTTGCTGCGTTGCCTGTGGCGCGGCAAGCTGATACCCACTTCCCAGTGCCACCCTCAAAAAAAGCAACAGAATTACCGGCCGCGGATTTAAAGGCGGTCCTGAGAGAAGCCGGCCTTCGGGCCACGATGCCCCGGCTGGAGGTTCTGCGTCGGCTGCAGTCGACCGAATCGCCCATGAGCCATGCGGATCTGGCATCCGAACTCGTGCCACTCGGCTTTGATCGTGCAACTGTGTACCGAAACCTGAATGATTTGGTGGAAAGTGGGCTGGCGACTCGGGTCGATCTGGGAGACCATATTTGGCGGTTCGAGGGCCTGCGGCCCGAGGACAGAGACGGACCCGAGCATCCTCATTTTCTCTGCAACGACTGCGGGGACATCGTCTGCCTGCCTGCTATGGAGATCCCTCTCACGAGCAAAGCCGCCCGCCCGATCCGCGATATTCAGGACGTCGTCCTGCGCGGACGCTGCACTTCCTGCTGATCTCGGCAGACCCCTGGGAGCCGGTTCGAGACCCGGAAATCGCCGTTGCAATCAAGTTGCATTAACGCTAGTTTCCACCCTGTAAATGGAGAGGCCCAACAGAAACGTCGGTACCGCGAGCAAAAACCGCTGGATCCGACTGGCAGGCCGCATCGCCATCGTGGCAAGCCTGTTCCTCTGGACAGTTGGTGCTCTGCACGCCGCGGAACACGATGCCCGGCATGATTCCCCACCCTGCAGCACCTGCCTCGCAGTAACAGACGAGGGTCTGCACCAAACGAGCCACCCCCTTCCCCGGGTGGACGTCTCCATTCAGATCGCACCGATTCGGGTCGCCGACAAGAACTCCGCCGGAGCCCGAGAGTTTCGCCTCACCGCTCGCGCGCCACCCCAGTCCCTCATTTAGTCAATATGGTCCAACCCGTCGCGCTGAACAGCGCGCGGTCCGACCCGTTAAATGTGGGGACTGGAACTGAAACTCGTCGCCCCGTGCGCATGCGTTATTAGAAGTCCCCGAAAAGATAGAAGAGTGGAAAAAGTCAAATGAAAAATCAATCGTATCGAAATTTAAGCAGCTGGGCGGTCCGGGTCGGACTTCTCGCGACACTTCTCCTGGTGTTGAGCGCGCGCGTTGTCGCGGCCGAAACCACGGACGCAGACCCGGCAGCCACGGTTGCCGCAACGGCAGAAGCCAGCGAGCAGGGTCAGGCAGACGGACAGCAAGGCGACACTTCCGAAGCAAAGGACCCCCGAGAGCGCGTCCTTTCCTTCGGTCTTGACGAAATTGTGGTGACCGGCAGCGCGGTGCCGCGTACGGCAAGCCGACTTGCTGGCGCGGTGTCGACTCTCTCGGGCGAAGAGCTCCTGCAGAAACAGCAGGCAACAATCGGCGAGACCCTCCGCTACGAACCCGGCGTCAGCGCGACCTACTTCGGACCAGGCGCGAGCCGTCCGATCCTTCGCGGCCTCGGAGGCCCCCGGATTCAAATGCTGATCGACAAGTTGGCGGTCCCGGATGCGTCAGCATCGAGCCAGGACCACGCCGTGACCGTCGATACACTTGGCGTCGAAAAAATTGAAATCCTGCGTGGTCCGGCCACGCTTCGCTTCGGCCCGAACTCCGTGGGCGGCGTCGTGAATACGATCGAGCATCGCGTGCCCAAGAAATCTATCGGCAAGGCCGTTCAAGGTTCGGTCGAACTTCGTGGATCCTCCGTTGACGGCGGATTTGGAGGTGCAGCCGTCATCGAGGGCGAGGTCGAGAACATTGTCTATCGCCTGAAGGGCTTTGGCTTCACGGCCGGCGAGGTCTCGATCCCGGGCTATGCCGAGTCCAAGCAGTTCCGCGATCAAGAGGCAGCCGAAGCCGACGAAGACGGCGAGGAAGAGGAAGAAGAGGCCTTCGGTTCCATTCCCAACAGCCAAGTGGAGTACACCGGCTTCAACGCGGGTGTCTCGTGGGTCGACGAGAAGTTTTTTGTCGGAGCCGCAGTATCGAACTTCCAGACCAATTATGGAGTCATCTTTCACGAAGCCGGTCATGACCACAGCCATGGGCATGGTCACGGCGGCGAGGGCGAAGGCGGCGAAGAGCCCCCCATCCTGATCGATATGGACTCCTGGTCTCTGGACTTCGCAGCAGGAATCACGGACCCGTTTGAAGGCCTCCAATCGGCCGAAGCACGACTTCGCCTCGTCGACTATGAGCACTTCGAAAGCGAAGGCAGCTTCATAGCGACAACCTTCAAAAATAAAGCCTATGACCTCCGGGTGGAGGTCGTCCACGAGCCACTCGGCCTCTTCGAAGGATCTGTGGGCTTCCAGAGCACCTTCAGTGACTTCAAAGTCAGCGGCGAGGAGGGGTTCCTTCCCAATACATACTCATCGACGAACTCCATTTTCGTCATCGAGCAAGTCGATCTTGCACCCGTAACGATCGAAATGGGCGCACGCCTTGACTACTCCTCGGTTGCATCGGGCGGAGGCGGGGCCTTTGGACCCGCAGCGAACCGTGACTTCCCTCTCGGTAGTGCCTCTGCAGGTATTGTCTACGACTTCATGGACTCACAATTCCTGAGCCTTGATGCGTCGTGGAGCATGCGGGCCCCCAGCTTCGAGGAGCTCTACGCCCGTGGGGTCCACGTCGCCACCGGGTTCTTCGAGATCGGGAACCCTGACCTCGACACCGAGAATGCGTTTGGCCTCAATATCGGCTATGCCGGCCAAATCTCGATTGTGGACTGGTCGATCAACGGATTCTACAACCGCTACTGGAACTTCACCTACCTCAATGGCACCGGAGTGGAACGCGACGAGATCGAGATCGGCCGCTTCATTGCTACCGACGCAGAGCTGACCGGTGGAGAGCTCGAGGTAGCCGTTCATCTGCTCGAAGACGGCCCCCATCGTCTCCATTTGATCGGCCGTGCAGATGGGGTCTACGCGCAGAATCTCAAGACCAACGAACCGCTCCCCAGAATGCCTCCAGTCCGCTTTGGGGGAAGTGTCGTCTATGAATACGAGGCTTTCCGGGCAGAATTGGACGTCCTGCGTGCCGCCAAACAAAACCGAGTGCCGGACGGTGAGTTTTCGACCGCCGGCTACACCATGCTGGATCTTGGATTTGATTACGAGCTTGATATGCTCGACCTGCCGATCACCCCTCTGCTATTCTTCCGCATGACAAACCTCCTGAATGAGGAAGCAAGGGCTTCGGAATCTTTCCTCCGGGATCGGGCGCCCTTGCCTGGCCGGAACTTCACGGGTGGCGTGAGAATCACTTTCTGAGACGAGGAAAAAATCGCTATTATATAAACTAAAGTCGGAGACCAAACCGTGAATCGTCTCGGGAACCTTCTGGACAAGACGGCGATCGGCATCTCGATCGCTTGCGGTATTCACTGTCTCCTTTTACCCGTGGCTCTGGTTGCGGCTCCGTCGACGGCGCTTCTCGCGTCGGTCGACGAGAGCCTGCACCAGGCCCTCATCCTTCTGGTCTTGCCCGTCAGCTTGATCGGGTTAAGCCTGGGATGCCGACAACACAGGCAGTGGCCGATCTTTCTGCTGGGAATACTGGGAATTCTGGTCTCTGTCGGAAGCGTTTTGCTGGGCCACGATTTCCTTGGTGAATCCGGCGAGATCGCAGGCACACTCGTTGGGGCGTCCCTTATCTGTGCCAGCCATATCCAGAACTACCGGCGCTGTCGCGCCGATGCTTGCTAGCGCAAGGCCTGATCCGTCGAGCAACGAGTCGATCACTTCTCGGGGTCTCTGCCCGGCCAGATGAGCCTCGCGCAAGTCCCGGGACTCCAGAGAGCCATCCGGGGCGAGATGAGCGAGTCGTTCGCTCAGCAAATCTGGACGAAGCCATTCCCGAGTTCTACGACTTTTCCCAGATCGCAAAAAAGGCGCTGGACGAACAGGATTCTGCCCGCATGGGTGAAGTGCTCCTGGCGTCGTCAGGAATTTCTATTCAGAAGGGCGCCCGTCGGAGCCCGAAGACACCTTCGGCGGGATCTGGAAACGGAAATATCCCGACCTGCCCATACCCAAGAGGCGTTACTGGGTGATCCTGAACGGCAATTTACGGGAAGCACCACAAACCAATGACACCAACTGGGCGAGTATCGCCTCGCGAAGCTTGGCTGTTTCCGTGGGTTCTTCCGAGGCGCGGCGCGCTGCGGGAACTCCATGCTCTTGCCGAGTTGACCAAGCATCGCGGCATGGGAGACGCGGAAGTGCGCTGGGTGGCGATCGAAGAACCCCTTGAAGGGTCGGGCTTCCCCACACTTTTTGACCAAAAGCAGATGCGCCGGTTGTCCGACCTTGGCCGTCGGGCGGGCGCCGATCGCGCCTCGTGGAATCGCGAAGCGCCTTGACACATCACGTTTTCCCGCTGTCTGACTCGATCGCGCAAGGAACGGAAATTTTAGCTTGCTTAGACCGGAGGAACCCGAAAACTCAATAGAATTAAACATCCTTTTCTTTTCGCTTTTGCCGCGCTGGTTCTGATTGCTGGTTGTGGCGGGGGGCG
>DLYX01000243.1:8509-9274 GCA_003447545.1 Deltaproteobacteria bacterium
GTCAGGAAGCCGGTCCAAAAATTGACGACGATCAGACAGCCACGCTCTTCGTCCAAACTGCGGGAATAGCAAGTTTTTCCGAAACCCGGCTGTGGCTCGAGAAGGCCAGTCCGCAAACCGCATGGCGCGCTAGCGACCGTGAGCCCGGCGCCGGCATGGTTTCCACCGAATCATTCGTATCGCTATGGGAGCAGGAAGACATCTTCGCCGCGCAACCACTGACAGCCCAATTCACCTGCACGGTGAACGGTGAGGCAGTCAATTACCTGATAGAACTGCTGGCCCCGAAATTTTATGATGGCTTTTGGCGAGGCGAGCTCTCGCCGTCGCACAATCTGGTTGTGGGGCCCTATCACACGTACAGCCAGGCCGGGGGGCTCGTGGCCGGATTCAACAATACCACCTCCGGCAGCTACGCCTCGGTTACCGGCGGCTCGGAGAACATCGCGAGCGAGAGTCGCAGCTCCATCACGGGGGGAAGGTCCAATGAGGCCAGCGGGACTGATGCTTCCGTATCCGGAGGCTTCCTCAACAAGGCCACCGCCGATCGCTCCTCAGCGAGTGGCGGCCGCGAAAACCAGGCCTTGAACACCTTTGCCTGGACTGGTGGCGGATACCGCAACAAGGCAAGCGGGCTTTACGCCGCGGTCAGCGGGGGGGAGTCCAATGATGCCTCCGGAATCAAGGCATCCATCAGCGGCGGGGGGAACAACGAAGCCAGCGGCGGATCCTCCTCGATCAATGGTGGGTACCTCAACGAAACCA
>DLYX01000243.1:9583-12276 GCA_003447545.1 Deltaproteobacteria bacterium
CAACGAAACCACTGCCAACTATTCGGTGGTCAGCGGCGGGACCACCAACACCGCCAGCGGCAGTAGCGCGACGGTGACCGGGGGCAGATTGAACTTGGCCGACCTCAACGACTCTGTTCTGCCTTGACCGACAGCCGGGGATCATTAGTGTTGGGGATCTAATCAGGTTATTGCGTCAAAGGAGACCAGCATGATTCAGGAGATCACCGACCTTCCCGACAACGTCTTGGGATTGAAAGCCTTGGGAGAAGTGGAAGCCGAAGACTACCAGCGCGTGCTTGTACCCGCGCTCGAGTCAAAACTTCGCGATCATCGGCGCGTCCGCCTCTTGTACGTCATCGATGACTCCTTCACCGGCTATACCGGGGGCGCGGCATGGGAAGACGCCAAGATCGGGATGTTTCACCTGACGGCTTTCGAAAGAGTTGCGGTGGTCACCAGCGAAGAATGGATTCTGAAAATGGTAAGCGCCTTCGGATTTGCGATGCCTGGCGAAGTGCGGGTTTTCGCACCGGAGGACATCGCCTCGGCTCGCGAGTGGTCGTGCGAAGCTCCTGCCGAAAGTGATCTGAAATTCGAGCTATTGACCGATAGTGCGACTGTGGTGCTCGAACCCCATGGCGCCTTGGAGGCCGGCGATTTCGAACGTCTCGCCGAGGCCCTCGGCGATTTCGAAAAGCAAGGCGGTGTCTTGCGCGGTGTTCTCGTCGATGCCAGCAAATTCCCTGGCTGGAGTGGTCTCACCGCACTGACCTCACATATCGAATTGGCTCGCACCCATCGCAAGGAACTGCGGCGCATTGCCCTTGTTTCCGACGACCGTCTCCTCGCCGGTCTGCCGCTCCTCGCCTCGCACTTTGTCGATGCCGAGGTCCGCTCGTTCAACGCCTCCCAACGAGATCAGGCTTTGAGCTGGGTCGGCGGTGCGGCCTCGAACGACTCCTGAGTCAGGGCCGGCTCCCGTCCAGAACACAACCGATCGAGACCATAACTCCGCCTCGAGAAGCCCGAAGAGTCCGAGAAGCCCGAGAAGCCCCGGTACCGTGTCGAAAATATACTGCACCATTTCTCGGAATCGTTCCGCACGCGGCACCACTCGAAGCTCCGCAGCGCGGTATCAGGAATCGCCCATACGCTTGTCATTGAGGAGAGCATTTGCTCCCTAATCATCAATGACAATCACCAAAGACGCTGCGCCCGCAGCCCATCCCCTCGACCCCGCCACCACCGAGGAACTCGCCCATGCCGTGGCGATCCTGCGCGCGAGTCAGAAATTGGGCGAACGAGCCTTTTTTTCGTTCGGCCATCGATACGAGCCATCACGCAGAGAGCTGGACCAGCATCGATCCGGGACTGCTTTGGAAAGAATCATTCAGCTCGTCGGGCACGACCGCGATCGAGGGCAGAGCTTCGATGCACGCATATCGCTGACGCTTGATAATATCGCGAGCTTCGAGTGGATTGACGAAGGCCAGGCGCCTCTGGGCGCGGACGACGTCGCTGTGCTCTACGGCGTCCTTTTCCAAAATGAACAATGGCTGGCCGCCTTGGCCAAACGTGGCATCGAAGATCTCTCCCTGGTTCATATCGAACCCTGGATCGCCGGCATTCATCCACCCGAAATGCCTGCGGGGCGTGTCCTGCGTGCGCTGGCTTTCCTGCATCAGCACCCCGATGACAATCACTATGCGCGCCCGGTCGAGGGGCTGGTCGGGTTGGTGGATGTCGACAGCGGCAACGCCGTCATTCTTGACCATGGCGTGCACCCGGTACCGACCGAATCTGCCAACTATGCAGCCGATCAAGTGGAAGAGGTTCGCCAGGATCTCAAGCCACTCGAGATCACCCAACCCGAAGGACCGAGCTTCATAGTCGATGGCCACACGATCTGCTGGCAGAAGTGGCAGGTTCGCATCTCGACCCATCCGGTCGACGGCCTGGTTCTCCACGATCTTCGCTACCGCGATGGAGATGTCGACCGGACGATCCTGCACCGCGCCGCCCTCTCGGACATGGTGGTTCCCTACGGCGACCCCTCGCCGATGCATTTCTGGAAGCACGCTTTTGATGCGGGAGAAACCGCGCTGGGCCAAAATGCAAACTCCCTCAAACTGGGTTGTGATTGTCTCGGCGAAATCCAATATTTCGATGCGACGTTTCTGGGCGCGGATGGAACACCCTACACCTGCGAAAATGCCATTTGCCTGCATGAGGAGGACTTCGGGATTCTCTGGAAGCATGCCAATGTCTTCCGGCCCGACATGAAACCGGAGGTGCGCCGCTCACGCCGACTCGTCATCAGCATGATCCATACGATCGGCAACTACGAATACGGTTTCTACTGGTACTTCTATCTCGACGGGAACATCGAATTGGAGGTCAAACTGACCGGGATTGTCGGCGTATCAGTCACCGGTGCCAACACCGATTCGGAAAACTCACCGCAGATCGCCCCGTCACTCTCCTCCCCCATCCATCAACATCTGTTCTGCTTCCGGCTCGACTTCCATCTGGATGGTCCGACCAACTCGGTAGCGGAAACCAATATCGAGCCGACCGAGGACGACAACCATCCTTACGGCTCGGGCTTTCGCGCCCGAACCCGACCGCTGCGCACCGAACACGAAGCGATGCGCGTGATTGATCCTGCCCGCAGTCGAAGCTGGCAGATACTGAACCCCAACAAACAGAAT
>DLYX01000448.1 GCA_003447545.1 Deltaproteobacteria bacterium
TGATCGAAATCCAGATCCTCAAGGCGACATCGACCATCGAATTACACGCCGCCGATATGGATCTGGATCACGCGCAAATCGTGCCGACAGGCGGGCAGATCTACCGACCCAGCGCGCCACCCCCGAGCGCGACGCCTGCACAAAGAGGCGCCCGCGGGCAGGAAATAGCGTCATCCGTAACTCCACGGCCAGGTCGGGAAACCATGGAAATCAAATTCCCGAACCGGTTGGTGCCGGGGAATTACTCGCTGGGGCTGAAATTCCACGCCAACCTTCAGCACAAATTACGTGGTTTCTACGCCGCCCAAAGTGGCAACCGCCGCTACGCCTTCACCCAGCTGGAAGCCGCCGATGCCAGACGATGCTTCCCGTGTTTCGACGAACCTGATTTCAAGGCGAAGTTTTCCTTCTCGGTCACGGCCCGGTCCGGATTCACCGTCATCTCGAACAACCCCATGCGGCATTCGGAGACGAATGCCAATGGAACCACGACGTGGCACTTCACTGAAACACCCAAGCTGTCCACCTATCTGTGCGCGATCGGCGTGGGGGAACTCGAAAGCGAAGAACAACGTCATCTCGGCACCGTCCCCGTGCGCGTATGGCATGTCCCCGAAAAAGCACATCTCGCCGGCTTTGCTCTCGATTGCGCAGTCGCGTCCCTGCAATTGCTCGAGAAGTACTTCGGCATCCCCTACCCCTACGAAAAACTCGACCTCGTCGCGGTACCGGATTTCGAAGCAGGTGCGATGGAAAATGCAGGTGCGGTCTTCTTCCGGGAAACACTGCTTCTTCTGGATCCGGATACGGTCACCATGGCCGAAAAAAAGAGGGTGGCCGAGGTCATCGCTCATGAGCTCGCACATATGTGGTTCGGTAATCTGGTCACCATGAAGTGGTGGGACGACCTGTGGCTGAATGAGGCTTTCGCCACCTGGATGGCTTTCAAGATCATCGACGAGTGGAAGCCGGAATGGGAGATGTGGAAGAACTTCGAGCCACACCGCGCGGCCGCTCTCGGACTCGACGCGCTGGCCAACACGCACTCGATTTACGCTCCCGTCAGGAATGCCACCGAGGCGACCGAAAACTTCGATGCCATCACATACGAAAAAGGTGCCTCGGTCGTTCGAATGGTGGAAGCCTATCTCGGCGAAAAGCCCTTCCAGAAAGGCGTGCGCAATTACCTCAAGGAGCACAGTGAATCGAATGCCGAGGGTCGAGACCTCTGGAAGGCTCTCGCCAAATCATCCGGCGTCGAGGTCGAAAAAATCGTCAAGGCATGGATTACCCAGCCAGGATTCCCGGTTGTCAGCCTGACCGCCGAGGAAAAGGAAGGCGCAGCCGGCCTGCGCGTGCAGCAGGATCGATTCCTGGGCAGTCCAACCACCAAAATCACCAAGGCCAGCCCGGCCACATGGCCGATCCCTCTCCTGGTCAAAACACCGGGGCGCGGGCGCAAGGCGACAACGCGAGCACTGGTCAAACGCAAGAGTGAATGGGTGCCCCTCGCCAGCGGTGCGCCGGTGCCATGGTTTTACGGCAATGCCGCGGAGGGCGGATTCTACCGCCCGCTCCACGACGCCGAGGGCCTGGCCGCGCTCGCCAAAGACGGGGGACCGCAACTCGAGGCCGTAGAGCGCATGGGGCTTGTCGGCCACCAATGGGCCTTGGTACGAGCGGGCCGAGCAGAACTCTCGAGCATCCTGGACCTTCTCAACCGGCTGGGGAACGAGGCCGATTTCGAAGTGCTCGACGCAATCGCAGCTCCACTCGCGACGCTTGACGATCAGATCGCCAGCGCTGCCGGGGATGCGACTCGCGCCGCCCTCCAAAGTTGGATCCGCGACACTTGGGGGCCTGCCTGGAGGGAGTTGGGTTGGACCGGCACCCAAGATGATTCGTCCCGACTCCGTCGGGGCTCACTGCTCCGTATCGTCGGCCTGCTGGGCGAGGATCCGGTGATCGCAGACGAGGCGTCGGCCCGCTTCGACGCATACCTCGACGATGCTACCGTTCTGGATCCGAATCTCGCCGACGCTCTGGTGGCCATTTCGGCTCGCAACGGCGACCTCGAGCGCTTCACCAAGTTGCGCAGTTCCCTCGAGTTTTCGGAAACCCCTCAGGAAAGACGCCGACACCAGCTGGCTCTGGCTGACTTTCGCGAGCCCAAAACCATTGACCAGTGCTTGAACATGACCTTGACCCCGGAGGTCGCAACACAGGATGTCGGATTCGTCTTGATGCGCTCGCTCGCAAATCGCGTGGCACGGCCCAAGACCTGGAATTTCATCCGCGACAACTGGAAGAAACTCTCGGACCGACTCCCCCCCATGATGGCTTCGCGCCTCGTGGAAGCAACCGCATCGCTGCAAACCAAAGACTACCGTCGCGAGGTATCGACTTTCTTCCGGGCGAACCCCGTACCCACGGGCGCACGCGCTTTGAAGATCGCGATGGAGCGGTTTGATATTGGCGAGGAGCTGCGTCGGCGCTGTGCTGCAGACCTTTCAAGTTGGTTGGAGGATCGGTCCTAGCCAATCGCCAGCTTGAGTCCGGTAGCGACCAACAGCAAAGCCAGAGCCAAACGCAGAGGCCCGGTCGGGACATGCTGCGCCAGGCGGCTGCCCAGATACACTCCGGGCACCGAACCCACCAGCAATGAGCCGACAATCCCCCAGTCGACATTGCCGGAAAACCAATGCGCCAGACCGGCCGAACCCAGAAGAATGGTTGCGTGCACGATGTCCGTGCCGATCAACACCAGAATCGGCAGTTCTGAAACCAGCAAGAGAACAGCCATCAACACCGATCCGGAGCCCACCGAGGTAAGCCCCACGCCCAAGCCGATCAAAACGCCGCCAATCACCAGAATGGGTTCCTTGAACCGCTTCTGGACATGACGGTTCCGGATGAGCTTCGAATCCCGCAGCTGGCCCGAGAAAAACCAATGTTCCAGTACGTTTACGACGCCGACAACCAGAAGCATGATGCCGAGCAGGTGAGTCACGAAACTCTCGGGGTCCACTCCGCTGGCCGTGAGTCTGGGCAACAACCACATCACTGCAAATAACGACGCCGGTACCGATCCTACGATTAGCCAGCGGATATAGGGCCAGTTGACTTGGCCCCGACGGATATAGCTTGCAGACGCGAAGATTTTCGTGATTGTCGCATAGGCCAGGTCCGTCCCGACCGCCGTCGTCGGAGCGATCCCGAAGACCAGAATCAGCAGTGGCGTCATCAAAGCGCCGCCCCCTACGCCCGTCATTCCGACGAGAATGCCCACCCCGAGGCCAGACAAGCTGAGATAAGGATCCATGATTCGAAGGATACTAACCGAACCACGGAGAATAGACCAGAATACATGCGATTATCAGGATTCCTCGCGTGAAGCTTCGCTTGCGCATGGCACTTGCCGGGCCATCTCGGCTTTCCGGGATGAATTCCTTGTTGCTCTATTCGTCCGATTTCCTGCAGAATTGCCGATAGATCAGAAAGTAGACGGAATGATCCAGACCAACCAAATTTTCGGGACCGGGCCCACCGCAAGGCTCCCGTTTCCCTCTTTCCAGAGTAAAGCTGTTCACAGTTGCAAGAACGTGCAACTTTGCACGTCCACGAAGAGTAAAAGTACCGTGAATCCGGACATGAAACGGCTACAAAATTGCATGTTCCCGTCCCGAGCGCCCTCCTCCTGCAAGTCGACTTCCCCCCACGGTTCTCGTTTCATTCGGTACCAAAGGAGATTTTTTTGAAGACTTACAGGCAAGACGCGGCATACGCACATTCGACCGAGACTCGGCGACTTTCCGGCCTTTTCTGGTTTCTGGGAGCAGCTTTTACCATCGGAAGCATTCTGCTCGTAGCCTCGGCTCGAGCGGAAGTGGCGCCGAACGCCCCGAGCGAATCGCCGGTGGCCGCCGCCCTGTCGCCCGACAGCTTCGAACGCCTCGACCTGACCTTGCGTGCCGACCAGCTGCCGACTGCAGATTTCGCCCGGCTCCGGGAGCGGCGCGAAGCCATCGATATCGCGCTCGCCTCGGAAACCCGCCTTCTCCGCTCGTGGGATTCTCGTGAGGTTCTGAGCGAAACGATCCGCATCCTGGAAAGCCACGGCGCTGACCTCGGCGAAAGCGCCATTATCAACTTTGTCTCCATGGAGTTCTCAGCGCCCAAAGCTGCGCGCGCGACTCTGGCGGCGCTACCCTTCGTGCGCCGGATCAAGACACCCAACAAGCCCATACCGGCCTCTTTTCCCGACGTGAGTTACGACTCGACCTGGGGCGATCCTGCTCCCGGCCTTGATTTTTACCGATCACGCGAACAAGGACACCGAGGGGGTGGCATCACCATCGCCATTATCGACAGCGAATGGGGCCTGCTGGATACAATTCCCACCCTCGAGCCGGAACAGCTCCCGGTGGTACCCGCCGACAATCGCTTCAAACAGAAGCAGGCCAGCGGCAGCTCCTTCTTCGAAGGCATTCTGGGCAACGTTAATAATATGGGCACCCGCGAGCACGGCACCGCGATGTTGGAATCCATCTCGGAGATCGCGCCCGATGCCGAGTTTCGTCTCTACGGCGTCAAAGGTATCGCGGGCATCCCGGCCGCGATCATCGATGCCACGGATCGGGGTGCGCAGATTATCGCCGTCGCCTTGTCGTCCATCGAGACCATGAGTGACCCGGTCGCGATCGAAGACGGCGGAACCAATCGCTTCACCACGGCAATTGATTACGCGACGGCCGCCGACACTCTTGTTATCGTCGGTGCCGGCAACGATTCGATGCGCAGTTATCAGGACGTCTTCCGTTCCTGCGATACGTGCGTCAGCATCGACGATCCGGATAACGACGATGGCATTTGTCTGGACGCCAACGACGATACGAACTTTCATAGCTTCGAGCCAGACCCGACATTCCAGATCCCGCTCCTGCGCGGCCTTGAGACAAGCTATGATTTTGAGTGGGGCTATTATGATGTGCCCTCTTTTGACGTGACTTGCATGACGGCGATCGAAGAGAACGAGAACGTCAATGCAAATGACTACAAATTTCGCATTTATCGGGTCAGCTGGGACGAGCCCCCCTGCGATAATGACCTCAACAACCCTTGTGAATATCCTCCCGTTTGCCCGTCGGATCGCAGCAGTGACGGCGCAACTCTGGCAAAAAACATGGGCGCGACTGCGTCTTTTCAAGCCAGTTTCGAAACCGACGAAGAATATACGATTGGCATCTATCGCAGTGTAACCGCCGACCCGAATGTCTTCCCCGAGTTTCGGATCATGTGTGCGCCCGGACTCGAATTTGACATGTTCGACATCGACCGCGACGAGTCACAAGCCAACAGCCTTGCCGATATCGCGGTCGTTGCGAACGCATTGACCATTGCGGCCGGCGACGAGAGCAGCGTCACGGAGTATAGCTCGCGTGGCCCGACTGCGGATCCCGCGATCCTCAAGCCCGAATTGTCCGGCCCTTATGAAGTGCAAAGCTACACCGCGGACTACGCATTCTTTGACAGTGGGCTACTACAAGGAACATCGGCTGCGGTTGCGGCCGTCACCGGTGTGGCAGCCGTCGTCCAAGGAAAGCGCCTCACGGATACTTTGCCGCTTTTGAGCGTGACCGATTTACGACAGGAACTGATCGACGCGGCTCTCCCGCAGGCGGACGATGCAGGCTTCGATGCCTTCAGCGGCCATGGATTCCTGCAAATGCCCGCGGGTGTTGTCGACCCGGAATGGACGCCTGGCCCGACGCCGAGTCCGACGCCGGAGCCCACCCCCCAGCCGGCCCCCCCCCCCGAGGCCCGACCCCTCCCCAAGGAGGCACCATCCCCCTGCTCGC
>DLYX01000640.1 GCA_003447545.1 Deltaproteobacteria bacterium
AAACGTTCGCCAGCGGGGAATTATTCTGCACCATGGGGTTTCATCTTACCAACCGTTAGCCTTCGGGTCGATGGGTACCACCACCCAAACCACGGAAGGGTTTTGCGATCCGGCCTTCGAACGGGTCCGGGCGGCCTTTGCTCACAACTTCGATGCTCACGACGAAATCGGTGCCAGTGTCGCGGTCTGTGTCGGCCGTCGAACCGTCGTCGATCTCTGGGGTGGCTGGCGCGACGCCGCGCGCCGCAAGCCGTGGGCCGGCTCCACCATCGTCAACGCCTATTCCGTGGGCAAGGGGATCACCTCCTTGCTGGTTCTCGCACTGGTGGGCCAGCAACGTCTCGCGCTGGATCAGAAGGTCGCCGATGTCTGGCCGGAGTTCGGCACGGCCGGTAAGGCGTCGATTACCCTCCGCGAGGTCCTTTCCCACCAAGCGGGCCTGCCGGCGATTCGCGCCCCTCTGGAAAACAGCGATCTCGGCAACTGGGCCGGGATGACCGAAGCTCTGGCGCAGCAAGAGCCCTGGTGGGAGCCCGGTCACGCGCACGGCTACCATGTGAACACCTTCGGGTTTCTTGCAGGGGAGATCGCACGGCGGGCCGCCGGCGCTTCCTCTTTTCGACGCGCCCTGCAAGAAGTTCTCTGCCAGCCAGCCGAGGCAGAATTCCACGTGGGCCTGCCCATGTTCGCGCATCGCCTCTGCGCCGATATCATCGGGGACGTCACGCAACCGATTGATCCCCAAATCATGGAGAGCTTCCTGGTCCCACCCACCACTCCACCCGAACACCGGGAAATGCTCCGCAAAACCTACAGTAACCCGGCCGCTTTCAGCGGGATCGGTGTCGTCAATTCCAGTTGGTGGCGTTCGATCGAAATCCCGTCCACGAATGGTCACGGGACCGCACGCGGGGTCGCGAGCCTCTATGCCGAAGCCCTCAGCGGCGGCCTCTTCCCCGAAAGTCTTCTCGCCGAAGCCTGCCTGCCGCAGGCAGAGGGCATGGACAGTATTCTCGGGAGAAACACTCGATTCGGCCTCGGATTCCAACTTCCGGAAAAGCAACGCCCGATCGGCCCCAGCGCGCAGGCTTTCGGACATTTCGGCTACGGCGGTTCGCTGGGCTTTGCCGATCCCGACAGCGGCGTCTCGTTTGGATACCTCATGAACCGCCCGGGCGATCGCTGGCAATCGCCGCGGACAGAATCTCTGATCGACGCCGTATATGCCTCTCTGGGCGCCTGAAAACATCCCATGAACGGAGAAATACGACCGATGGAAGTCGCGCTCGAATTCGCTATATTGGGAGAGCCCGGGAAATAACCCGGAGGAAGGGTTCCATCCGTGGCCGAGCGAGATACTGAAACAATTCTGAGGGAAATTCTCGACGAGCGCATCCTCATCTACGACGGTGCGATGGGCTCGATGATCCAGACCTACCCGCTCACCGAAGAAGATTTTCGGGGCGAAGAGTTCCGGGACCACTCCCATGACCTCAAGGGCAATAATGACCTGCTCTGTATTACTCGCCCGGATATCATCGAAAAGATCCACCGGGAGTTTCTCGAAGCCGGCGCCGACCTGATCGGAACCAACTCGTTCAGCGGCACCTGGATCGCTCAGGCTGACTACGGCCTGGAGGCATCCGTGCGGGACATCAATGTCGCTTCGGCTCGTGTCGCGCGTCGTGTCGCCGACGAATTCACCACGGCTGAACGACCGAGATTTGTCGTAGGCGCGATGGGCCCGACCAACCGGACGCTGTCGATTTCTCCGGATGTCGAGAATGCCATCAAACGTGATGTGACATTCGACCAGCTCCGCGACGCCTACATCGACCAAGCAGAGGCCTTGCTCGACGGCGGCGTCGATATCCTGATGGCCGAAACCAGTTTCGACACGCTGAATATCAAAGCCGCGATCTGCGCAATCGAAGACGTCTTTGAAAAACGGGGTGCCCGAGTCCCCTTGATGCTCTCGGCGACGATCACCGACCAAAGTGGTCGCACCCTCTCGGGTCAGACCATCGAGGCCTTCTGGCACTCCGTAGCTCACGCCAACCCCCTGACGGTCGGCCTGAACTGCGCGCTTGGCGCCGATCTCATGCGGCCCTATGTCGAGGCCATTGCGGCGACATCCTCCACCTATATCTGCGTATATCCCAATGCAGGATTGCCCAACGCCATGGGAGAATACGACGAAACTCCCGAAAAGATGGCTTCAACCGTGCGAAGCTTCGGCGAAGCTGGGTGGTTGAATATTGCCGGAGGGTGCTGCGGCACGCAGCCCTCCCATATCAAGGCCATCGCCGAATCGCTGGAGGGACTCGCGCCGCACCGCCTGACCAAGAGCGACGGGCTTACACACCTGAGTGGTTTGGAAGCACTCGATATCCGACCCGAAACCGGATTCATGATGGTCGGAGAGCGAACCAACGTCACGGGCTCGTTGCGCTTCAAGAGGCTGATCAACACCAACGATTTCGAAACCGCTCTCGAAGTCGCCGCCGATCAGGTCCGCGGCGGGGCCAATATTATTGACGTCAATATGGACGCGGACCTTCTGGATTCCGCCGAAGCCATGACCAATTTCCTCAATCTGGTCGCCACGGAACCCGAGATCGCGCGCGTCCCGATCATGATCGACAGCTCGAAATGGGAAGTGATCGAAGCGGGACTGAAATGTGTTCAGGGTAAATCCATCGTCAATTCCATCTCGCTCAAAGAAGGCGAAGAGGCCTTCATTGCGAGCGCCAAAAAGGTCCGCAGTTATGGTGCTGCCGTCGTCGTCATGGCGTTTGACGAAAATGGACAGGCGGTCGATGCCGATCATAAGGTCTCGATCTGCGAACGTGCCTACAAAATTCTCACCGAGCACGTCGGCTTCCAACCCGAGGACATCATCTTCGATCCGAACATTCTCGCGATCGCCACAGGCATCGAGGAGCACGACGACTACGCCGTCGCCTTTATTGAGGCAACTCGGCAGATCAAGCGCCGCTGCCCCGGCGTCCATATCTCCGGCGGCGTGAGCAACCTCTCCTTTTCCTTCCGCGGTAACGACACCATCCGAGAGGCGATGCATTCTGCCTTTCTTTTCCACGCCATGCGGGCCGGAATGGATATGGGCATCGTCAATGCGGGCCAACTGGCTGTCTACAAGGATATCCCGGCCGAGCTCCTCGAACACGTCGAGGATGCCATCCTCAACCGTAGACCGGATGCCACCGAGCGCCTCGTCAAGCTGGCCGAGACGGTCCATGGCAAGGGAACCGAACGAGTCGAAGACCTGACGTGGCGGGAAGCACCGGTCGAGGAACGACTCTCCCATGCCCTCGTGAAAGGCCTCGTCGACTTTATCGAGGAGGATACCGAAGAAGCCCGCGCAAAACTCGAGCGCCCGCTGCTGGTTATCGAAGGCCCGCTGATGGATGGCATGAAGATCGTCGGCGACCTCTTCGGGTCCGGGCAGATGTTCCTGCCGCAGGTGGTGAAAAGCGCGCGTGTGATGAAAAGGGCGGTTGCCTACCTCGAGCCCTTCATGGACGCGGAAAAAGATAGCGGTGAAGCCACCAGCCAGGGCAAGGTCCTGCTGGCCACTGTCAAAGGCGATGTCCATGATATCGGAAAGAATATCGTAGGAGTCGTGCTCGCCTGCAATGGCTACCAGATCGAGGATATGGGCGTGATGGTGCCTGCCGAGACAATCCTCGACAGGGCAAACGAGATCGGGGCTGACATCGTTGGACTCTCCGGCCTGATCACACCATCGCTTGATGAGATGGTCCATGTGGCTGCCGAAATGGAGCGACGCAACTTCAGCCAACCGCTGCTCATCGGCGGGGCCACAACCAGTCGTGCTCATACCGCCGTCAAGGTAGCGCCGGGCTACAAACAACCGACCGTGCACGTTCTCGACGCATCGCGAACCGTAGGCGTGATCAGCAGCTTGCTCAACAAGGACCGGCGCGAAGCCTACGAGCTGAAGAACCGCGAAACACAGGCGCAATTGCGAGAGATGTACGAGCAACGGCGGAAGACACCGCTGGTCTCGATTGACCAGGCACGCCTGCGCAAGGCCGACATCGAGTGGAGGGCGGAAGACGTCAGCACACCATCTTTTCTCGGCAGACGAGTCATCGAGGACCTGCCTCTGGAAACGCTCGTCGATTATATCGACTGGACGTTTTTCTTCTCGACATGGGATCTGAACGGGAAATACCCGGCCATTTTCGAGGACCCCCAAAAGGGCGCGGCTGCGCGAGACCTCTACGACAATGCGCAAGTCCTGCTGCAACGTATCCTCGATGAAAAGCTTCTTCGTGCGAGCGGGGTCTATGGTTTCTGGCCAGCCGCCTCCGATGGCGATGATGTGGTTCTTTTTGATGAAGATGATCGCGGGCGCGAAATCTATCGCTTCCCGATGCTGCGGCAGCAGGAGACCAAGGTCGAAAATCAGAAGAATTACCTCGCACTCTCCGATTTTGTCGCACCGATCGAGACCGGACTGCAGGACCATATGGGGGCCTTCGCCGTCACCGCCGGGCTGGGTGCCGAAGCCCTCGCGCGCTCCTTCGAAGAAGAAGGCGATGACTATCAGTCGATTATGGCCAAGGCGCTCGCCGATCGTCTGGCCGAAGCCTTCGCCGAATACCTCCATCAGCAAGTGCGCCGCGAATGGGGCTATGAGACTGGTCCGGTTCTGAGCCATGCGGATCTCGTCGGAGAAAAGTATCGCGGGATACGTCCCGCTTATGGATACCCTGCGTGTCCGGACCACTCGGAGAAGGATAAATTATTCGAGCTGCTGCAGGCCGATCAGGCAGGCCTCGCTCTGACGGAAAGCTGGGCAATGACGCCGGCGGCTTCGGTCAGCGGCATCTACATCGGACATCCCAAGGCAAAGTACTTCCAGCTTGGACGCGTCGAAATCGACCAAATCGAAGACTATGCGCGTCGCAAGGGCGACCCTCGACGGCGTATCGAATCCGCCCTGCGCCCGAACCTGGCCTACGACACCGAATGATGTCGCAAGCCTTGGCGATGCCACAGGCATTGCCTTCGATCTGAGCATCCGAAAGTATCGAGTCGATGCTGTGCAGCCACGGACTTCCGACCACAGGCGCCGATGACGCATCCATTGCGGCCGTCCACAGTTTTCGCGACCACCTGATGCGGATGGCTGGCGGGAATGAGGGCATTCTGGACGCGGCCGAGGCCGCCCCGCAATGCCCCCTGCTGCAACTCTACGCGGCCATCTTTTGGCTATACGCCGGAACGCGGGCCGGGAATATCGAAGCCGAAAAATGGATCCAAGGGGCCGAGGGCTCCATCGCGGACGCCAACGCCCGAGAAAAATCACTACTGGAGGCCTGTCGCCGCTGGCAGGTCAATGATCCCGAAGGAACCATCGATCTTCTGGAGGAAATCACCAGGAAATATCCGCGGGATACCGTCGCGGCCAAGGCGTGTGAATTCAACTACTATCTCACCGGACAGCATTTTCAGGCAGCGCGCTTCCTCAGCCATATGGAGCGCCTGATCGGCGCGAATTCTACGGACCCCGACCTGCAGGCGATGTACGCCTTTGCACACGAGCTTTCCGGCAACTACGACAAGGCCCGCCAGTGCGGCGAGAAAGCCGTCGAACTACGGTTCGCCACACCGTGGGCACACCATGCGCTATCGCATCTGGCGCTGGTCACCGGAGACCTCGGTCGCGGCCTGCAGGAGCAGGAAGATTTCCTCCCGACGTGGAACAACCCCGGGCCCAGCATTCACGGTCATAATGCATGGCACTTGGCCGTTCTGCGCCTTCAGGCCGGAGACCCTGAGGGCTGCCGGGAACTTTACGAAAGCCACGTCTGGGGTCATATGCCGACGTCCAAGGGAGAACAGGCCGATGCCATCTCCCTGCTCTGGCGAATGGAACTTCAGGGAGAAACAGTACCCGCCAGGCGTTGGGAGACCCTCGCCGAGGCTTGCATGGATACCGCCGACGAGGCCCAGAGCCCCTTCGTCACCGCCCATCGGGGCTATGCGCTGGCGCGGGCTGGACGAACGGCTGAACTCGAGACCTTGCAAAGCGCCCTCGAAAGAGAGGCCAGGCAGGGAACTGACCTCCGGAGAAGTGTCTG
>DLYX01000568.1 GCA_003447545.1 Deltaproteobacteria bacterium
ATAACGGTGACGCCGAGGGAGGAGTGCATGAAGGTGCCGTCGCAGCCCTGCTGGATACCTGCGGTGCCATGGCCGCGTGGGCCGAATCCGGAATCGGCCCCTACCGCGCCTCAACCGTCTCCCTGCAGAGCGAGTCACTCGCCCCCGCACCGGACGAGGACCTGGTGGCCTACGGACGCTGCACCCACCGGGACGGCGACATGTTCTGGGCCGACGTGGATATTACGGTCGCGAGTACCTCAAATCTGATCGGCCGGGGGACAGTGCTCTACCGGATCGTCACCGCCTGAAGACAGTCCCGAAACTCATTGCGGCCAGCAGGCGACACGCAGCATTTTGGATTTGCAAACCCGCGAGACTCCGCTGATACTCGAGAGGGTCAGTGGATGTCGATCTGGGTGCAGACCTATGCTCCCGGCGAGTCATTTCAAAAAACCGCACCAGGAGGACCTATCGTGAGGCAAAGCTTCTTTGACGCCGACCGCTACAAATGGCGGGAGGTCGCAGGCGACCCAAGTCTGTCCTACAAAGTCCGTCACGACTACACGATTCTCGGCCACGACGAGGATGCGGGAACACTCGATATGGTCGTGCGGTGGAAAGCCGACGGCGGGCACTGCCCGATCCATCGCCACACCGCGACAACGACCGTACTCGTCCTCGAAGGCGAGCAGCATCTTTGGGATATTGGCCTCGACGGCCGCCGCGGTGACCATACCGTCCGGACCGCCGGAGACTACGCACTGACCGTCGGCGATCGCCTACCTCACCTGGAACGAGGCGGCGATCAGGGTGGCGTTGTCTTCTTCGGATGCCACGCAGATGATGGGGTTCTCTACGAAATCCTCGATGAAGACATGAAGGTCGTCTTTGCCGTCACCATCCCGGGCCTGGTGGCCGACTGGCAGGAAAACGCCTGAGCCAGAGGCCCTCCGGAAAAGCGGCTCGAGAAAATCCTTCGCTGTCGCTGGCACCACGCGTCCTGGACCGCAGACCCAGCTCTATTCGTCCCTGAACGCGCTCAGGCGCGGTGGCTGCCACATCAAGGGGGCCTGGATAGCGACACATCAACGGCCTTCCTGCTCTGGCGGCGCCTTTTCGACCAGCGCCAAAATTACGCCCGGAAACGCAAGCCGCTCGCGCTCTTCAGCCTGTCCATCCGTGACAAGCTGTTCCAGAGCCGCCACATCCTCGACAGAATAATGTGACAGCAGGAAGTACACACGACCATGACGGCGCAGTGTGGCCCTCATGGCTTGATACATTCGATCTTGATTGCCGGACTCCGGAAGAATGCTCCGGCGCCCGAAGAACAGACCGCCAAAGCGTTGCCGCTCGGTCTCGTGGAACCGCGTGTAATAGTTCAGTGCCGGGATCGCGAGAATATTGACAGAAATATGAGTCTCATCGGGCGCACCCTTTGGCGAACGGGACCGCAGAACCTCCATCGCATCGACAATCTCCTGGCGCTGAGTGCGGTACTCCACGGGCTTACCGGTCCAGGCAGTCGTAGCCAAAGGAAACTGCAGGGCGATCAGCAGGCCGGGGACAACCCACTGGAGCCATACAGGTCGCGATCGGACAGCCGCATCCAGGCCGCTGCAAACGAGCAGCAGAATTGTCGGCACCATGAACAGGTTAATGCGCTCGACTCCGAACGACCACTTCCCAAGCAGCGCAGCGCCGAGCGGCACCAGAAGCGGGGCCGAAAGTGCCAGCGCCGAAATCAGGCGTTTCTCGCGGATCAGCACGACCAAGCCGACCCCGGCGGTCATGCCGCTCACCAGACGATAAAGCCAGTCCCCGAAACCAAAGGCGAGCGGCGACTGCAGACTGCTGAACTGCGACAGCGCCTCGCTCATCTTCATAAACGCCCATCTAGGAATCTGCACCGCATTCGCCCAGGGAGCAAACCCGTCGTGATAAATTACCATCGCGGGATCTTCCGCGCTCCCGCGCAGGGCGAGCCACGCCGCAACCGCCAGATAGCCGGTCAGCCCGAGCGTCAGAACGCCGAGCGAGCGCGCTCGGCGAGGCAAGCCGGCGTTGGCCTGCCCCCATGCCAACGCCCCGGCCAGTACCGGAGCTATCATTGCGCCACCGAAACTGAAGACCACTGCACCAATGGCAGATACGACGAAGAGCCTCACATACGGCCGCGCCTGGGTCCGCTCCCATCCGACCACCCCGACCACCATCGCGAGACAGAGAAAGCTCTCAATCGAGTAGGCCTTGAATTCCTTGGCATACACAATGAGCCAAGGATTTGCGGCAAACAGAACAAGAGCAGCAATCTGCATGGCTCGCGAACGCAGGAGCAATCGAGAGGCAAGAACGAACAGGGGCAGTGAGGCAAGTGACGGGAGCCAGGCAAGAAGCCGGACGGTCCACTCGGAGTTGTGAATCGAGAGCAATCCATGCTGCAGGTAGAGAAACCCAAGCGGCCTGTTGGTACCGGGGGAGCGAAGGAACTCTTCCATCTCTCCCCGTGCCGCGAGATTTGCGATCACCGCTTCGTCCACCCACAGATTCATGGATCCGACGCCGATCAGACGAAAACAGGCGCCGGCGACAAGGATCGCGAGAACCGTGGAGCGATAGAGAAGAGGCTCGCGCCACAGCGGTACGGATGCAACGGGGGATGACATGACGGCTCTTCTTGGCTCACATGCCCTTCATGAGTCAAACGCGCAAAAGACCTCACAGCCTTCGGCTCCTGATCGCGCATTTGAAAGGTGGGGGGGCCGATCGAGCGCGATCCAGAACGCTGGCGCTACTGACTCAGGCCAAGGCGCTGCAGATGGATTACAGCCAGAGGCTGCCAACCGCAGACCCCTACCTGTTCGCAGCGATGATTGCCTATGGGTCCTCAGCAAGTAGCCAACGAAAAATGGGAACGAGCGGCCCGAACCATTTCAGCGCCCCTTCGGAAGTCTGGTGCAATCCGTCGGGAGAATCGCCCAGATCCGCCGGGTCGGATTCCGCACCGCCATCGACGAAGAGGACGCGGCCTTCGTCGGCCAGAACCGCGATGAGCTGGTTGGTGACCAGATTTTTTTCGTGGCGTATCGGATCCGTTGTGGGCGGAATCGCAATCAGCACGATCTTTGCCTGTCTGGCGATCCGCTGAGTTTCAGCGACGAGTCTGGCGATGCCTTCCGCGGTCGCAAATGGGTCGGCATCGAGTCCGTTCGACTTGTGGTTGTTGGTGCCGATCTGGATGGCAACTAGTCGAGCGCTTGGTTCAATGGTCCAGGTCCGATCGAGAAGGTGTTCTACACGATCGCCACCGACCGCGCCGTTGAGAACAGCATGGTCCCCCACCAGGGCCTCCCAGATAAATGCCTTTGCGGGGTCATTGAGCCCCCGAAGCTGGGAAACGATCGAATCGCCAAGAAAGACTCCGTCGGCAGCCCGGCCGTCAAGAACCTGCCGATGATAGTTCGCCTCGAAGGAGAGTCCGAAATTATCAGTGCGCGGGGACGGAAGGGCCGCGGCAGGCACAGGTTGTTTCCGTCCCTGGGCATCGGTTCGGTGCTCGGGTGCCCCGGAGGGCCCATAGTGAGTCAGAGACTCTCCGGTAGCAAAAAGACGCAGTCCCTCGATCGAGGCAAAGCTCCGCGGCAGTGCGGCCCCGAGAACTCGACTTTTCTCCTGCGAGAAATAGGCTTGCAGGCCATCGCTTTCGAGATAATGGGCAGAAGCGAGGCTTCCGTCCGGATGACGCTTCTCGCGAATGCGGACCGTGCTGTTCTGTGAAAAGACGTAGCGTAGTCCACCGGTCTGCCAGAAGATTCGTCTTTCAATCCTCTTGCGCGAATCGCAATCGGTGTAGGTGACACTTCGCAAACCCCCATCATTAAAATATTGCGTCTCCGCACAGATCTCTGCGGCGGCTGGACGGACCTCCACTAAACCTACCCAGAGGACGGCAGAAAAAAGCGTAGCCCAGGCCCGGACCACGGCCGTCACAAGAACTGCCGTCGCAAAACGATCTCGCCTTCGGGGATGGACATTACGCAACAAGCCAACCGTCTTGTGACTGAATAAATCGATGTTCGCAATCGCGTTTGCTTCGGAGAATTCTAATCGCCGCGCAGTGCGGCGGCGGCCGCGTGAGCGGCGAAGATCACGTTAGCCGAACGGGCTCCGCCGACCGTCCCATCCTGCATCCGGTTCATGACATAGACTACTGTCATCTGGTTCTCCACGTCGACTACCGCGAACGACCCACCCCACCCGGCCCAAAACAGCGTGCGGTCATTCACGCCCATCGGCATACCCTCGGACGGAAGGCCGAACCCGATACCAAATTTCGCCTTGAGTCCGAGGACCTGGTCGACACCGTCGGCCTGGACCTCAAAGCAACGCTCGATGGTTGCCTTCGAGACAATCTGATGACCATTCACCGCGCCCTCTCGCCCAAGGCAGGAGACAATGGTCGCGACCGAGCGGGCGTTGCCGTGACCGTTACTCGCAGGCTGCTCGAAGCGGCGCCATCGATCGGTATTTACCATCGCCGCGTGCGCCGGTTCGCCGCGAGAAACGCGGGCTCCGACAGAGTCGCCTGCCACAACCGAAACCGCGATCTCGTCGGTGCGCATCTCAGCGACCCGCGAAAAAGCCTCGTCCGGGGTACCGATATGAAAGTCCGCTCCCAGAGGTCCCGCAATCTCGTCGCGAAAGTAATGCCCCAACGACCGGCCATCCACGCGGCGGACAATTTCGCCCAGTAACGGGCCTTGCGTCGACGAGTGATAACCTGAAGCCGCACCCGGCTTCCACCACGGTGCCTGCCCTGCCAATCGCGCCACACACAAAGGCGTATCGTACATTTCCTCTTCGTTAATCGGCACATCATACCCGGGCACACCCGCGGTATGGCTCAGGACATGCCTGACGAGCACGTCCTCCTTTCCTTTGGCTGCAAATTCCGGCCAATGCAGAGCGACCGGATCGTCGACCGACAATCGACCCTGATCATGCAAGCGCAGCACGCACAACGCGGCCATCATCTTGGTGGTCGACCAGACGTTGACGAGAGTGTCGCGCTCCCAGAGGCTTGTGGCCGCCACGTCGCGATGACCGCCCCAGAGGTCCACAACGGTTTCGTCGCGATGGATCACACAGGCGGAAGCCCCGAGGTCGCCTTCGGCAAAATTCTCGGCGAACTTCGCTCGCACGGCATCCCAGGCCGGATCACAATATCCAGAAATTTCGCTCATATCATTACCCCACGATTCCAGACTGCGATCCCTATCCCATGCAAATGCGCCTGGAAAGATCACGATTCCGAGACACTTGTTGCCGCCGATCAGCTCTGGGGTCCGAATCGAAGACATGCCGGCCTGCCCCGCTTCTCATGGGCGCACTGCGGAGCCAACGAGAGGCGTCTCCATGATCTCGAGGCCGCGTGCTAACATTTTTCTGACAATGAAACTCTATACATTTGACGGCGCGCCGAATCCCCGACGAGTTCATATTTTCCTGCGGGAAAAAGGCATCGAAATCCCCCGCGAGAAAGTGGATATCACGAAAGGAGAGAGCCGCAGATCCGAGTTTCGCGAGCGCGTGAATCTGATGGGCGGGCTTCCCGTCCTCGAGCTCGATGACGGCTCTCATATCGCCGAGTCCATCGCCATATGTCGCTACCTGGAATCCGCAAACCCTGATCCGGCGCTTTTCGGCAGCGACGCCAAATCGCAGGCATTCGTCGAGATGTGGACCCGACGGATCGAACTCAATTTCATGCTCTCTGTCGGAATGGTCTGGGTCCACGGATCACCCCTGACCCGACACGTGGTGAAGCAGCAAATTCCCGAAATGGCAGAACTCAACCGGGGGCTGGTCCGAAGCTATTTCGAGTTTCTCGACCGCCACTTCGAGCAGAACGAATTCCTGGCGAATCAGAGTTTTTCGATCGCCGATATTACCGCATTCTGCACCCTTGAATTTGCCGCGAAACTCAACGACCTTCCGCACGCGCCAGAACAGAAGCATCTCTCGCGTTGGGTCGATGCGCTCGCCGCTCGACCGAGCATCGAAGACCAAAGCTAGGAACCGCGCAGCCCCCGCCTTCCTCCTCCCATGCGGCCGCGTTTCCGACCGCCTGTTTCCTAGGAGACCTTGAGAGCCATCGCTGTGTATTTATCTGCCAGTGGCTGAATTCCCGGCGCGATCTCAACCTGGTGAGGCGTGTAGGTCGGAAGATACGTACCCAGCAGTGCCGGGATCAAGCTGCGCAGCGAAGAAGCGTTCCCCATCCGGTCCGCGGCATTTTGCTGGGCAATCTCCTCGGCACTGAGCTTCGGCTGGGGGCGGACCTTCAGCATGTACTGCGTGGTGCGGTGGATCCAGCTGATAAAATGCCACTGCGCCCAGGCGCCGACAAAGAGCCGGTAGAAATAACCACCACAGACGTGATCGTAGACATCAAAAGCTACCGTGCGGTGCTCGAGTTCTTCGACAAAATGCCACTGGATCATCTCCAGATAGTCGGGCAGATCATCGCCCAAGCCGTTCTCACCCATCATGCTGTTGATCAAATTCATGGTGATGGCTTCGAAACCTTCGGCGTAAGCGAGGTTAAAGCGGAGCGATTTGGTTTTCGTGAATCGTTGGTAATCGTCGGAAAGTTCTTTTTCCAGAGCCTCCAGCCCCGGGAAACCCGCGCGCTTCACCGCCGCGTTGAACTTCATATGGATTCGGTAGTGCTGGCCTTCCTGCGCCGAGAAACCCTTGAGTCCCTCGAGGATCTTGGGGTCGGTGACGTGCTTCTCGGCCGCTTTCATGGATCGAATCAGGTAGGGCTCGAGGTAGG
>DLYX01000049.1 GCA_003447545.1 Deltaproteobacteria bacterium
CGCCGGATAGAGCATAGGAAATATTGTTGGCGGTCAGCGCGAAGCGATCCACCGAAAAGAGGATCTCGCCCTCCTCGAGAGTGGGGCGGGGGCTGGTGGTTACCTCGAATTTTGACCAGTCCTGTTTTTGAACCAGAAAGTCGACTCCGTCGCTGTTTTGCATCGTGACGCTCCTCTTGTGCCTGTGTAAATTGGGGCGATTGAAATGGCGCTTCTGCTTGAGGGCAGCGCCGAACACCAGTTACTTGCTCTCGCATGAGGAAGGTCCTATCTGCAAGGAGCAGCGGTCCGCGGTTCGAGATTCTCGCGGCCAGGAAGAGTGACGTTCGGCATGATCTACTTGAGACAAATTTTCAATCTTCATCCAGCCTCGCCGCGCACGCGGGATTCTTTTTGCGCTGCGGCTGTGGAGAAATTCTTGCCAGCTCTGCCGGCCAGCGGGGGGGCCCTGGTCGCCGCATGGTTTTCCCACGACGAATGGTATTCGCAGATCGAGCACGTCCTGGCTTTCGAGAATCTGGAGGGATTCGGGCTCTTCCGTGAGGCCGCATCAGCCTCGAGCGCCTTGGGCGAGGGGCTCGCCGAACTTGGAAATCTGGCCTTCGAGCGTCGCGAGGAGTTGCTGGAGGACCTTGGCCCGATCCCGACCGAAGCGCTCGCCGCAGCAGCCGAGGCAAGCCAAGCGCAGCCAGCCGCGGTCTTCTCCTACGCGATTCTGGAAGTCGCCCCGGGCCGATTGGCCGATTTTCAGGCTTTGCTGGGCATGGCAGGGGGCTCCTTGCCGATCCTCGCCTGTTGGACGGACGTGGCCGGGAATCCGGATCGTGTGATCGATCTTTGGAAAGGAGACCCCGGCGGAGCGGGCTTTGCGCCGTCCAATGAAATGACGGATGCGTTTTTTGAGCCTCTTCGCGAGATCGCCCCGCGAGAGCGCATCATTCGGCTGCACCCGTTGCCATATTCTCCCCTTCAGTGAGCGTCTCCGCTTGCGAGAGCGGGTCGAGGGGAGATAGGTGGCGGCATGGCTCTTAGCTACGAGGCAGTTCTTGCCAAACTGACCGGCCCCGGTGCCCCCTTTGAATTGGCGGAGCATGACTTCGCTGGACAAACCTTGCGCTGCTTCAAAAACCGCGAGCGTTCGATGCGAGAGAAAATCGCGAACGCGGCAGCCCACGGGGAGAAGCCAGCCCTGGTTCAGGGAAGTCGGCGGATCAGTTACGCCGAATTCGCCCGGCTGATTTGGGGTTTCGGAAGTGCCTTGAAAGCCGACCATGATTTTCAGCCAGGCGATCGTCTCGCGATTCTGGCCTATAATTGCCCGGAATGGCCGATAGCTGCATTCGGGGCCACGTCCATAGGTGGTGTTGGCGTGGCTCTCAACGGGTGGTGGCAGACCGAGGAGCTCGAGTACGCGCTGGAAGACTCCGGATCGCGTTATCTGGTGGTCGACGAGAGACTCTACCCGCGGGTGGCCAGCTTGCTGTCGAGCCTGCCGCAGCTCGAAAAGGTTTTCTATATCGGCGAGAAGCCGCCCGCCGGGACAGTTTCGATCGACGACTTGCTGGTGCCGACGGCCGCGATTCCCACAGATCCTATCGCGGAAACCGACCCGTTCATGATCCTCTATACGTCGGGGACGACAGGTCGCTCGAAGGGATGTATCACGACCCATACGGGCACGATCCAACAGGTCTCGGAGATTCTCTTCGCCACGGTGGCAGCGGCGCAACTTAAAGATGCCCCCGTGCAGCCCCCCAGTGCCAATCCTCCCTCGGCTCTGGTGTCCTCGCCGCTGTTTCATGTCGGCGGGTTTCATTCAGGCATGTGCACCCAGCTCACCGTTGGGTCAAAAATCGTTTTTCTGGAGGGAAAGTTTGACCCCGAGAAAGTGATGCAGGTCATTCAGGACGAAAAAATTGTCGCATGGCCTGCAATCCCGACCATGTTGCACCGGGTCGTCCATCACGAACGGATCGGGGACTACGATTTGAGCAGCTTGCGAACGGTCTCTTTCGGTGGCGCGCCAACCGCGCCCGAAACCATCGACAAGGCGCGTGAAGTCATGCCGATCAAGCCTTCGATGACCAATGCCTATGGGCTGACCGAAACCCACGGGGTCGCCACCGTGAATGCCGGCGGCGACCTTCTTGGCCGCAAGACTGCAGCGGGGCGCGTCGCGCCGATTCTTGACTGTCGGATTCTGGACGAAGCGGGCGAGGTCTTGCCCGCCGGGGAGTTGGGGGAGATTACCTTCCGAGGGCCGACCGTTACTCCGGGATATTGGAACCGACCGGAGGCCACGGCCGAGGCGGTGCGCGATGGTTGGCTCCATACCGGAGACCTCGGTTATCTCGACGAAGAGGGGTTTCTGTTCATTGTCGATCGAGCCAAGGACATGATTCTTCGCGGTGGTGAGAATGTTTATTGCGCCGAGATTGAAAATATTCTCGCGGAGCATCCGGCTGTTGATGAAGCGGCGGTGATTGGTCGCAAGGATCCGGAGTTGGGGGAGCGCGTCATGGCGATCCTCAGACCCACCATGGGAATGTCTCCGCAAGTCGACGAAATTCAGGCGCATGTCGCGCGACATCTCGCCGGCTTCAAGGTGCCGGAATTTATTGTCTTCGTGACAGAGCCCTTGCCCAGAAATCCTTCGGGCAAGTTACTGAAAAATGAATTGCGAGAGCAATATGCTGCGGAATGAACTCCCGGCTCCCTGTGTGCGGAGTTGATGCCGGTGTCGTTGTGGGTAGATCATTTCGGGATCGCGCTGCGATCCCTGGACGCGGGTGAAGATTTCTTCTCGCGCTATCTGCCCCTCCAACCGATTGGCGGTGTGACGCCGGGGGCATCGGGGGATGCTCGTTCCCGATTCTACCAACTTGGTCATGTCAGGCTCGCCTTGTTCGAGAGCGCTCGTCCCGACAGTTTTATCGAGAACTTTCTGAACAAACGTGGCGAGGGCATTCATCATCTATCCTTCCGTTGTGCGGATCTGGATCTCCTCGAGTCGAACCTTCGTGCAGGCGGACTCGCGCCGACCGAGGGTCCCTTCCTCGCAGAGCAGGGGCGGACGCTGGTACTCCCGCCAAGCGACCTGTTCGGCATGTTCTTTCTGATCGTCGAGACCCCGGAGGATCCGCCGCCGATTGCCGATCCCCGAGATCGTATTGTCCAACTGCCGGGTGGGGGCGCCATGCTCTTCGATCATATGGCGGCGGCTGTGCCCGATCTGGATGTGGCAAAGCGCGTTCTTACGGATAATTTCCCGATTACCAAGGATGGTGGTCGGCACCGAGGTTATGCCGGCGACTTCGATCTCAGCCAGTTCGAATTGGCGGGGTTTCGGTTCGAGCTCGTTGCCGATGCGAGCGGATCCAGTTTTGTGAAATCCTTTTTGCATAAACGCGGTCCCGGTTTTCATCATCTCTCAATCGACGTCGAGGAATTGGATCCGATCCTCGAGAAGATGCGATCAGATGGTTTACGGATTGTGGATGAGTCCGATCTCGGGAACGGGTACAAGACGGCCTTCATTTCGCCGCGGTCGGCCCATGGTGTCCTGGTTCAGTTCTGGCAAGTCCCGGAGTTGGCGGGGGAAGCTCTCGCCGTTCGTTAAATCGCACCGGGTAGCGCAACCTATAGCTCTGTACTCGTTTTCGGGGTGCGAAATCGAAGGTTCCCCGGAGGTCGCCCGTCCTGCTATGACGGTTCTCAACGAACGCGACCCTCGAATCTTATAAAAAATGCTTCGGACCTTCTAAAACATTCCCTCGAAGGGCCGATGCCCATTCATTCAAATTCAGCTTCCTCAAGGAGCCCTTTCCTCATGAAAATTAGTATTCTCGTACCCGGCCTTTCGACCAATGGGATCGCACGGGCATGGATTCTTGCCAAACTTCTCGAACGACATTACGAGGTCGAAACCCTCGGCTTCCTGCGCCCTGGTGAAGAAGTCTGTCCCTGGTTTGCCGATTACCCCTGGGGTGTCGTCGAGGCTTCGAATATGCGCGAGGGCATGCGAAAAATGGAAGCCCGGGCCACGGGGGATATCAATCTCGCGTACAGTGTCTCGATGACCAGTTTCGGGGTCGGCCTCAATCTGCGTCGCAAGCGAGGCACGCCATTGATTCTCGATATGCCGGAATGGGAAGTGCACGACCATTGGAAACGCGAGAACCCCCTCGATCGCGCTCTGATGATCTCGAAGAATTTGATCGGTCCCGGCTGGGATAATGGCCATAGCTTCAAGTATCGCTACGTGCTCGATCACATGACGCGTTTCGCGGATGAGAAGCTTGTCTGCTGTCGTTTCCTCGAAGATCGTTACGGGGGCGTTCTGCTTCCCCAGGGGCCCGAGATCGAGAAGTTTGATCCGAAGGCTTTTGATAAAAAAGAGATTCGTCGCAAATGGGGGATTCCCGAAGATGCGACGATCGTCTTTTTTGGTGGAAACCCGATGGCCAACAAGGGTGTGGATGAAACTATCGGCGCCATCAACGCACTCGGGGATCGCGTCAATGCGAAGCTGGTGATCGTCGGGCGGGACGATAGCCACCCCTATACAAAGAAGATGATTGACCTCTCCCCGGGCAACGTGATTGCGCTGGGGCCACAGCCCTTCGATTTGATGCCGGAACTTCTGTCCACGGCAGACCTGGTAGCTCTTCCCCAAACACGACGAGAGCCAAAATCTTTGGGCTATGTGCCGTGCAAGGTCTATGAAGCCATGGCGATGGAGATTCCGGTGATCTCCTCGGATATGTGCGATCTCCCGGAGATTCTGTCCGGTTGCGGCTATATTGTTCCACCGGACGATAACGCAGCCTTGCAGTCCAAGATCGAATACGTGCTCACGCATCCGGAGGAAGCCCGCGAGACCGGACGCAAGGCAAGGCAACGAATTATCGATACCTATAGCTGGGATCAGATGGATGAAATTCTTCATGATGCCGTGGAATCGGTGATTCAGCGCAAGGGTTTACGCGCCCGAAAAGCCGCCTGAGCCAGAGGCTCTCGAAGGGGGTTGGGCAAACGTGAGGGAGAAGCTTTCTCGGGCAGATGCCTGGTGGGAGGACCCTGATCCGGCTTCGGGGGATCGGCGCTACCGGCAGATGTACTCGAGCCCGACGAACCTAGCCAAAGCTGCTGTCATCGAGAAGCTTTTATCCGCTTATAATTGGCGGGGCCAGCGCGTGCTGGAGTACGGTTGCGGAGGTGGACAGTTTACTCTGTGGATGGCCGCGCAAGGTGCCGAGGTATGGGCGGTCGACCGGAACCCCCACGCCCTGGCGATTCTGGCTCATGCAGCCGCGCGAGAAAATCTTGGCGAGAGGGTGCATCTCTGCCAGGGAGATGCCGAAAGTTTGAAGATCGAGGGCAGGTTTGACTTCGTTTTTGCGAAAGATCTGCTCGAGCATCTCGTCGAAGATCAGGCGTTCCTCGAGCGAGTCGCGTTGCAGCTTCGACCCGGAGGTCATATTTTTCTGGCGACGCAGAATGACCACTCCCTGAATTACTGGACCGAAGGATTTTTCCAGCGTCATATCCGCGGGCAGGCGGAGTGGATGGGCTGGAACCGCGAGCACCTGCGTTTTTATAATGCTCGTACGCTCACGGAAAAACTTCGACGTGCCGGGTTTTCTCCGGAGAGGTGGGGGGCAAGCTACCTCGTGCCCTGGAGATTTCTGACGCGCAGACTCACAGGGAAACTACGCCCTTGGTCTGGCTGGCAGTGGTTGGACCGAACTTTGGGCACGCACGGCCCCTGGAGTCGGTGGGGCTGGTCGATTCTGGTGATCGGCCGTCGATCGGAATGACAGTTTCTTGCGCGGGGCCGTTCCCAGCCGGAGCGCTGCGTGATTGAGTAGGGCCCGCATGGAAACAGTGACACCAGAGGAAATTGGACTCTCGGCCGACCGCCTGGCGCGGGTCGATCAATTTATTACCGATAGGTATCTCTCCACCGATCGGATTGCGGGGGCTCAATTATTGGTCGCACGCCACGGTCAGGTGGGGCATTTATCCACGTTGGGCCGGATGGCTTTTGAGGCACCCGAGGCGCTGCGGGAAGACTCGATCTTCCGCATCTATTCGATGACCAAGCCGATTACGACGGTGGCGGCGATGATGCTCTACGAGCGAGGCCTCTTTCAACTCAAGGACCCGGTCCATGCCCATATCCCGGAGTTCCGGAAGCTGCGCGTGTATGAGCAGGGGACACATCCGAACTATCTGACTTCACGGCCGGAGCGCCCGATGCGCATCAAGGACCTGCTCATGCATACCTCCGGCCTCACCTATGGGTTTGTGCGTCGGTCGAATGTGGATCATGGCTACCGAAAACTCGGATTGGGCGCGTCTCATGGCGAATATGATCTGGCGGGTTTCACTCGGGCGCTGGCCGACCTTCCGCTGGAATTCTCCCCGGGTACGGCATGGAATTATGGTGTATCGACAGACGTTCTCGGCTACCTCGTCGAGGTTCTCTCGGGTCGCCCGTTTGCCGAATTTCTGCAGGAGGAAATTTTCGCTCCTCTGGGCATGAGCGACACCGGATTTTTTGTCCCCGAGAGCGAGGGATCGCGCTTGCCGGGTTGTTATGAGTTGCAGGCCGACGGCAGCACGCGGTTGACCGATGCCGCGCCGACGACGCCCTATATGGTCCCTCCCAAATTCACTTCCGGTGGCGGTGGGTTGGTCTCGACAACCGCAGATTATTTTCGTTTCTCCGAAATGCTCCGCCAGGGCGGGGCTCTGGGTGGGGTTCGGCTGCTTTCGCCCAAGACGATTGACCTCATGACCATCAACCATCTTCCCGGGGACCGAGATCTGACCCAATATGCTGCTGGCGGTTCCTTCTCGGAGACGCCCTATGAGGGGGTCGGTTTTGGTCTCGGGTTTTCGATCAATTTAGGCGGTGCCCGCACCAGTAATACGGGCAGCTTTGGAGAATTCGCCTGGGGTGGCATGGCGAGCACGGCGTTCTGGATCGACCCTGCCGAAGAGCTGGTCGTGATTTTCATGACCCAATTGATCCCGAGCGGCGCCTATAATTTCCGGGCTGAATTGCGCTCGCAGATATACGCCGCTCTCATCGATTGATCCCGCGGCTATGGACCGTTCTCGCATGAGCACGTAGTCTCGAATCATGCTGACAAGATCAAAGGGTTTCGCTCTCGGATTTCTCGCGCTGTTCTTTTTCGTCGCGTGCGGCGACTCGGCCAATACGACAGCGGAAGTTCCACTGCCGGCGACCGTACCCATCAACGCTCCGGTCGCCGATGACTGTCTCACCGACGTTGGCCCCGGAGCATATGAGCTGCGTTGCGAAGGACTGGATTTCAATTTGAATATTCCCGAGGTTTGCACGGAGTATGCGTGCGGCCTGATCGTCGATGTCCATGGTTTCGGGATGACCGCGGACCTTCAGGAAATTCACTCCGAGATTGCAGTGAGAGGCGGCGAGGCTGGCTATATTGTTTTGCAGCCCACCGCGCCCTTGACTGATCGAGGAAATAGCTGGTCAAACTCGGGTGGGCAGGACGAACAAGTCGAAGCCCTTCTGCGACGAACGATGGAGTCATTTCACGTTCTGGAGGACCGGGTTCATATGACGGGT
>DLYX01000051.1 GCA_003447545.1 Deltaproteobacteria bacterium
CCAAGGGCACTCCAGCCATGCGTCCAAAAAGAGCGAAGGCCGGCATCTCTTGTGCTGCGAACCACTCAAGGACTTCGCGGGAGGCCGGGCACACGATCCATGCGTCAGCCTCGATTTTCTTCACGTAGCGGGCCACGCGACTGACATCCATGCCGAGTTCGATCAGGGTCTTGTCGGGATCGAGGGAGGTTTGACCCGCATCTTCGAGCCGGTGGTGCAGTTCGATCATGTAGTTCAGACTCCGGGCCGGTGGATCGAAGTGTAGCAATCCCACGCGCAACGCAGGCTGGGCATGGTTCTCCGGCAGCACGATCTTGCGGCGACGACCGGCTCCCTGCCCAGCGAGCACACCCTCCTTTTCGAGAAGCTTCAGTGCCTCCCGTACTGTCGCGGCTCCCACGCCCAACCGCCTCATTAGGCGCTCCTCCCCGGGCATCGTCCCGCTCCACTCGCCCTGTGCAACCTCATCTTTAAGGTGCGCGGCCACTTGCGCGGAGACTGATTTAGCTTGGAAATGTGCCATGGGATAACCTCTCGGAAATAGACGTAGTTGTCGAGGCGGGAAAATCTTGCGGTGTGTGTGTGTGTGTAAGGATACTGCGGCTGAAATACAGATTGCTCTTCCCGTTTGACCCTTTTCCGGGGTGTAGGGCAGAGGCAAAGTTCAAAGCTCAGTCACAACCAACCAAAACACACCAACACAACCACTCATGAAAACAAAAAACCAACTTCTGCCCCTCGCCGCGCTCGCCGGCCTCTCGCTCGCCGCCTCAGCCAGCGCGGCGACCATTAGCGGCACCGGCTTTTCAGTCGATGCTATCGTTGAAGCAGGAGCTGCTACCGCAGCTGACGGAGCGCCTTATGCCGGGTTTGCCCGCTGGGTCCTCGCCGAGGCTGGCGCTCCTAACTCAGCTCCAGCAGGAGTTCCCCTGATTGCCGGCGGGTTGATCACGACTCAGTTCGGGACCCAGTTTCAACTCGAGCCATACACGGCGGCAAATACCCTTGTTAACGGCGACACTTTCACCCTCACCACCCCGGGATCCTTCAGCGATCTTCAGTTTTTTATTACAGGAATCGGTGGCGGTAATGCTAATAACTTCCAGGCGACGGTGAACTTTAGCGACGCCTCGACGACCCTGCTCTCTTTCAGCGTTGCCGACTGGCAAAGTTCGCAGGCCTACAACGCGTTCGCTGAAAAGAGCGATTTTGTCCGGCGTGGTTCCACCCAGAATCTCGCACTCTGGACCCGAGAACTCGATTTCAGCCTCTCAGCGGGTGATCAAGCCAAGACGGTTACCTCGATCGATTTCGCCCTGGCGGACCGACTGGGGCTCTCTGCCGTTAGCGGCACGGCGGTCGCCGTTCCGGAGCCGTCCTCTTTCATCCTACTCGGCTTGAGTGGTCTGACTCTGCTCCGTCGGCGTCGCGCTTGAGAGACATCCCGTGGGTATTGGGGTGATTGCTTCACCCAAACTTGTAGTGTTGCCAAGCTCCCGGTTCACCGGGAGCTTCTAGTTGAGCCTTGTAGGTCCCGACCGAGTCGAATCCTTCCCACACACCACCTCTCCAATTTCGGCAAGCAGACTTGCCACCAGCCCGAACTTTAAAAGTAGCTTTCTGTTGTGGCCCCAGATAAGCCTCGGTTCAATCTATCAAGACCACGTAATTAGAAAGAAATATGAAAAAGAAAATGCCACGACAGATAGTTCTCGCGACAGCATTGGCCGCGATCACCGGAAGCACCCAGGCCGAATCGATCAGCGGAACGGGATTCTCTGCCGACGCGATTGCTGAGAAAGAAGGTGCCACACCGGATGAGGTATCGGATTATGCCGGATTAGCGAGGTGGGTTTTTGCCGAGGCGGGCTCTCCTTCCATCGATACGACTACTGCCGCTGTTACCGTTCCCGACAGTTCCGACCGGACTTTCATCTCAAATTTGGGCACCGAGTTTGAGCTTCAACCATACGACCAGAATAACATCCTGATTAACGACACCTTTACTCTCGACACGCCCGGCAGCTACGCCGACCTGCAATTTCTGATCTTCGGCATCGGCGGCGGTGGTGCTGACAACTTCCAGGCAACGGTAAATTTCAGCGACGCCTCCACGACCTTACTCTCTTTCAGTATCGTCGACTGGCAAAGTTCGCAGGACTACAACGCGACCGAACGGATCGCCATTGTCCGCAGGGGAGCAGGTGGCTGGGGCAGCTACTTTGGCCCCGGTGTTTACCCTCGCGAGATTGCCTTCGAGCTTTCGGCCGAGGACCAAGCGAAGGTAATCCAATCCATTGAATTTACGCTCACCGACCGCCTTGCCGTCGCAGCGGTTAACGGCACGTCGCTCACCCCCAGAGGCCCCTTCGTTATCACCGGCATTGAGTACGTGCGAGATGCGGAACCAAACCCGACAGTGACCCTCACCTGGCCTAAGACCGGCGCCGCATCCTACATCGTCAAGTACTCGCCCGACCTGGTCGACTGGGACGCTGATCTGGACGACGGCGTTACCGACGAGAGTGACGAGAATCCCGAAGATGCTGACCAAATCACAGTGACGTTCCCGCTCGTTGATGATCCGGAAGAGGCGCCCGTTCTCTTCTTTCGCATCGAGGAGGGATAGTCTTTCAAAGCCTTCTTAAAGCACGCCGCGTTTTCGCAGAATGATGACTCTCCCAGCGGCCTGACTGTCAAACTTCTCCTGCGGGTGGGGTGACGCAGCTCCCCTTGAGAAACTTTCAACAGGCAATCCAACCGAGACGGCGGTTTCCTTCGGGAGGCCGCCGTTTCTTTTCTCACATCGGGACGGCGAAACAACCCGCACGGTGCTTGCTGTTCACGACATGCGGCGCGAGTCTCCCTCGTGA
>DLYX01000013.1 GCA_003447545.1 Deltaproteobacteria bacterium
TCTTGGGCAAGCCCCGTGGCCCGATGCTCGACTCGGCCTATCTGGGGAGTGAGTACAGCGAGAGTCAGATCGGAGATTTCCTCAAAGAGCATGATTTGCCGTTCGAGCATATCGATGACGATGAGAAATTCTTTGATCGAGTCGTCGAGAATTTGCTCGACGGCCGTGTAGGCGGATGGATGCGCGGCCGTCAGGAATGGGGCCCGCGTGCTCTTGGGGCGCGATCGATTATTGCCGATCCACGGCGCGCCGAGATGAAGGAAATCGTCAACGCGAAGATCAAGTTTCGGGAGGCCTTCCGTCCCTTTGCGCCCAGTGTTTTGGCCGAGCGCTGCAGCGAGTTTTTTGAACTCCCGAATGCACTGGACCATTATCCGGCTGATTTCATGCTCTATGTCGTTCCTGTGGTCGAAGATAAGCGCGAGGAGCTGCCCGCGATCACGCATGTCGATGGCTCCGGTCGCCTGCAGACCATTCGGCAGTCGACAAATCCGGCGTATCATCGGGTTGTCGAGAAGTTCGGTGAAGCGACGGGTGTTCCTGTGGTGCTCAACACGAGCTTCAATCTAAAGGGAGAGCCGATCGTGGAAACGCCTGCGAACGCCTTCAATACGTTCAGTCGTTCCGAGATGGACGTGCTCTATCTCGGGAATTTCATCGTCCCGCATAAGGCCAAGAAGAAGATCGTTGACGACGAGAAGTTTGTTCTCCGCCACGCCGGAGACTCTGTCGTCGGGATGCTCTCCTGAAAGATTTCGTTGCCCTCAGGCGGCCGCCTTGGATCAGTGGGCTTCGGGTTGTTTGCCTCGAATGCGTGAGGCGAACTGTTGCAGGTCTCCCGCGACTGTATAGATGACGGGAACGAAGGCGAGGCTCGCGATGGTTGTGAGTGCCAGGCCCCAGCCAAGTGCAAGTGAGATCGGTGCGACGACCGAGTCGTAGCCGCCGATTCCATATGCCATCGGAATCACACCGCCGAGTGTTGTAATGGAAGTCACCAGAATGGGGCGGAGTCTGCCGCTGGCTGCCTTGATAATCAGCGATTGTCGGGCGGCGCCATGCACTTCCTTGCCCTTGGCTTGTCGGTGAATGGAATCGACCATGACGATGGCCGAGTTGACCACAACGCCGGAGAGGCCGATCGTTCCGGTCATGGCAAAAAGCGATAGCGGCTGGTCGTGCACGAAAAAGACGAGGAGAACCATCGCGAGAGCAAAGGGGATGATCGAAATCAGAAGGAAGGCTTCGAGGAATGAACCGAGCATCAGGGCAATGGTCACGGCGATTCCTGCCATGGCTATCAGTGCGGCGGTTCCGATATCGCCGCCGGTCTTGCGACTTTCGACAGCCTCTCCGCCCAGTCGGACGGCAAGACCGGAGACGCCGGCAAACTCCGGCATCAACTCGCGATCAATTTTTTGACCCATCGACAAGGGGGTATGCCCGCTATCGGGAACGAAATTCGCGGTGACCGTCGTCGCTCGAACTCCGTTGCGATGGTTGATTCTCGAGAGGGCAGGCATCTCGATCGGATCCACGACATCGCGCAACTGGACCAAGGAACCATCGTGGGCACGAATGGGTAACTCGAGAAGTGAATCCAAAGAGTTTCGGTAGGCCGGGTCGATGGTCACGAGCAATCGAGTTGTTTGGTCGATGTCGCGGTGTTCGGATGCCGGAATTCCGTAGAAAGCGGCTTGCAGCGTTCGACCAATATCGGCCGCTCGCAAGCCTCGCAGTGCCGTCCGTTCGGGGTCGAGATTGAGATCAATCTGGAAGGGTCCCGATCTTTCGTCCACATCGATATTGCTGACGCCGTCGACGCTACGGAGCCATTCCGCCACGCGGTTGGCAGCCTGTCGCCTTTGGGTGTCATCATTGCTCTCGATGTAGAGTTCGACGGGGTAGCCCATCGGTGGACCGAGCACCTCGGGCACGAAGACAACGGTGACGTCGTCGGGGACGACGATTCTCTCCCGGAAAATGGGAACCCATTCGGCACTCGATGTTGCGCGTTTTCTCGTGTGATCAAAGATCGCCCGGACAACAGCCTCGTTGGTGTTGGCACCCGTATCTCGTTCGAAGCCTACATCCGTTTCGCTATGGCCGATTCGAGCGGTGACGGCGAGGAGATCATCGCCGGTAATTTCCGGGATCTGTCGCTCAATCGATGCCGCGACTGCCTCGGTTTGTTCGATCGGAGTTCCAGGGGGCATGACAATTTTCGCAAACAGGGATTGCGAGTCGTCCTGCGGAAAGATGACCACGGGGGTGCGGGGTCCCACGACCAGGAAAGCGAATGCGAGAATCGCAAAAAATCCGGCGATGACGAAGGCGCGACGGCGGAGCAAGCGCCGGAGCAGGCCGCGGTAAATCTCCTCGAGGCGTGTCACGAAAGCGCGCTTGGCAGGGGGCGTACTTCCGCCCATGCTCATATGGCCGGGTAGAATAAAGAACGACTCGAAAAGAGACAGTAGAAGCGCCAAGATGACAACCGTCGGCATCGTTTGGAGA
>DLYX01000130.1 GCA_003447545.1 Deltaproteobacteria bacterium
GCGGTTCGCCGGATCGTCCGTCAGACAGAGCCGGAAGTTGTAAGACTGAATGCGCTTGTCCGCCGAGCCGATCGATTCCGGCGCGCCGCCTGCGATCAAGGGCAGCAATCCGCTCGACGGATCGCCGGCTTCCACGAACGGATCCACATTCACCGAGAAACGCCCCGACGACGGTCCATGCTCCGGACTGCGAACACCGTTGATCGTCTCGTCGTATTGTTCGTTTGATTCGCGGCCAACCATATAGCTCACGCCCGCGAGCGCCATCAGGTCGCCCTCGGAAGTGGCGTCGATAAACACCTTCGCGGTTACCGCGCCACCGCCCTCAAGCTCGATCCGAACAATGCGCCGTCCGTCTTTCACGACCGTCCGCGCCCGCGACTCCAGCAAGACCGTCACTCCCGCCTCGCGGACCAGTTCATTGAAGGCTCGCTCCGCCACCTTCGGTTCAAAGGCCAGCGACGGCGGCCGGATAAAATCCACCCCGCCCGCCGATCGCCCCTCAATCTTCGTCGCGGCAATCTCAAACACCTTCTCCGGGTCCAGCCCGTAGTGTTTCCCAATTCGCTGAAACACCTCGCGCGCGAGTCCGCCAAACAACTTCGCCCGCTCCGCCGACCCAACATCCGACCAGCTCAACCCACCGGCCATCATCCCCCCAAGATGCCGCCCCGGCTCGACCAGCGCCACCCGCTTGCCCATCCGAGCCGCCTGCACCGCCGCAACCACGCCCCCCGATGTGCCGCCGTAAACACAGAGATCGGCCTTGTCGACGTCGGCGACCACGGTTGATGTGACGCGCCAGACTTTCGGAGAACGAACCCGCGGACGCACCTCGCCGCTGGGAATGATCATGGCGCCGTCCCACTCGACGGCAATGGTCGTGACATGATTGCGCGGAGTCGCGCCAGCCTCCGACCAACGATCGGCGACTGTGTCGTAAGCCAGCGCCTTTTTCGGAAAACCGGGATGCTCGTCCTTGAGTTCATCGCCTTTGAAAAACAAAGAGCCATCAGCGCCACCCAGCACGAGAATCTGATTCCGCCCGTGACCGATGGCCGTGCCCGCCATGACGCAACGAGGCGCGTCCGCCCGCTTCCGCCATTCGCGCTTCGCTGGCGTGTATTCCCAGACGTCCTTAAGGAACTCGACGGACTTCGAGTCTAGACCTTCCTGCCGACGACCGCTGATGACATACACACAGTTGTCCGTTCCATTGTGTTGGCTGACCGTCAGGTTCAACGCTCGCGACGGTCCCGGCCACGCAGGGAGTTTCTTCCAGACAAACTCATCCGGGTTCCCTCTATTCGAGAGTTCGAGCGCCCAGAAATTCTTCATCGCCGTTTCCAGCGACTGGCCGTTCTGCCCGCCAGCGAGGTAAATCACGTCGCCAACCAACGTGGCGGCTCCGTAGGCGCACGGCTCGGGCAGAGACGGATACTTCGTCGTTGTGATCGCTTCGGTCGACGCATCCCAACTCAGCAGAAAGACATCATCAAAGGTCGTCTCAGCATCGTTGCCGCCCATGCAGACCACGCCGTTCGGCGTCGATACCGCGGCTCCGTAGGCGATCGGCTGGGCCAGCTTGCCGCCGTCTTTCCAGACGAGTTCATCGCCCGATTTGGTCAGAACGAAAATCTGATCGTGCCATGCTTTGTCATTCTCCCAGACAGGCTGTGGAAAGTTGGCTCCGCCCGCGACGATCAGGGCATCGTTGTGCGTGCCAGCAAATGGTCCGGCGACTCCTGACTTATTCGGTAGCGGCGGTAACTCTGCCCACGAAAGCCGATCGGCAGCGTTCGAGGCGGAGATCGAAATCGTGAGAATCAAAAACGATGTCAGGAGTGTTTTCATGGTTCTATGTCGGCTGGATTTCGGCTGAAAGATTTTCACCACTCGCCCTCCCCGGAAAACTTCTGCCGGACATTTTCGCCAAAGCGGCGACCGGCTTCGTTCAATCGCTCGATGAGTTCATCGGACGACAGCCCGGTCGCGCCTCTTGCCGCCGGGATGACGGTTTCGCATTCATTGGCATCCATGAAACGAGCGGCTTCCAGAATGTCTTCCTGCTCTTCCGGGGCGATGACGAGGAAGCCGTGCTTGTCGGCATGAATGAGATCACCCGGAGTGACCCTGCGACCGAACACCTCGACCTCGCAGTTCCAACGCACCGGATGCACGTGCGCGTGTCCGACACAAAGACGCCGCGCGAGTGCCTTGAATCCCGCGTTGGTCATCTCATCCACATCGCGAATCGCGCCGTCCACGATCGTACCCACGCAGCCGAGCGCACGATGCGCGTTGCTGTTGACCTCACCCCAGAACGAGCCGATCACGCGCGGTTTGTCGAGGTCCTGCACGCAGACGATCTTCGGACCGGGCATGCCGGCGACATAACGGCGATACGCATCCCAGGCATCCGCATTGGCCTCCCGATGCGCCTTGTTGCCGGGCTCGATGACGACGGTCACGGCATAACCGATCATCGGCCCCATCTGCGGCATGAAGTCGCGGGTTTCCTCAAGATTAAAACCGTCCGCAGCCGGGTCTCCCGTAGTGATTTGTTCCCAACCGTTGTAGATGGTTGGCGTGTTCCAACGCTTGAGTTGGAGAAGGTCGGCGTGGCTTAACTTATTCATGGTTCAATCGGTCGTGGGTTGATTATCAAACAGGGACTCTTTCCCGCACCGCAAGTGCTGGCGGATCCGGGATTCGGCCTTATCAGCCGACGCTGCTTCACAAAGATCATCAAGCAGCTGCAGGTGCCGATCATAAGTGGTCGGCTGCATCGGACTGATCAGCGCCGTCTGGTGGAACAGACTGAGATTGACCACGCGCTCGAAGCACGAGATCAGGGCGTCGCATACCGTCAAAGCCACCAGCGCCTGGTGAAACGCAAAGTCCTCCGTCCATAGCTGGCGACCGGCATCCGCCGCCCTGTCGGCGGCTCGGGCCAACTTGCGTAGACGTGGAATCGCCTTGCGAAGCTTCTCACCACGGTAAAGACGCGCGCTCTGACATTCCAACGCTTCTCGGAGCAGAAATTGCCCCCGCACATCCTCGATGCCTGGCGGCCGCACAAACGTGCCTTGCCGCCGACGGGTCGTCAGAAATCCCTCGTGCGTCAATCGCTGCACCGCATCCGATACCGGGATCAGGCTGATGCCGAGATCCTCGGCGATCTGCTTGCGATCCAGCAGATCGCCGGGGCGCAGATCTCGGCGGATGAGTTGATTGAAAATGTGATCGTAGGCCTGTTCGGCAAAGGT
>DLYX01000497.1 GCA_003447545.1 Deltaproteobacteria bacterium
TCGCGGCGGCGTCAGTCGTTGCATATTTCGACTCGCGAACATGAATGGTGGCAACGGTCATGCTCGCGGCACTCGCAAGAGCAGCGACAGGCCCATAGGTGGCTGAGGCTGCCCAGTAGATCGCCGGGATGGTGAGTGTGCCGAAGCCGGCAGCGACCTCTCGTCCGGAGAGATGTGCGGTATGGATGCCCTCCGCGGCAAATTTTTCGGATAGTGGACGCGTGTCTTTGTTCCACCACGAGCGCGTCTGGAGCGCTGCTGCCTGCACATACATCTGCAATGCAGGATAAACGGCGAAATTAGGATTGAGGTCTTCTTCGAAAGAGATGGCTCGAGAGACGAGATATTCCTCGTCGGGTCGATAGAGTCCCGGCAAGCCGAAATCCAGATTCTGGTAACGTAACCATCCACCAGACAGAGTGAGCAGGAGCAGCAGGAGCAGCCGAGATTTCATCGGGGCAAACGGTTCTCGGCGCCGGCGACATAGCGCCAGATCAGCAATGCCGTGCCGACCACCAACAGCAGGCCGACAATTTCCACCCAGAGGGGATTATTCTCCGGAACTTCGCCCGCCGTCCCGCCGTAGACATAGGAAGTTCCGAGGGCTGGATACCCCGCTTCCTCGACAGTGATTCCGGTGAAAAAGGCCTGTCCGGTATTTTCGGAACTATAGCCACCGAGCCTCGCGGCAATCTCGAGTCGGGTATCGAGAGAGCCGGTACGAACCCACATGGACAACAGCTTCCAGGATTGAGTGCCGCGAAGGTCCTGTGTGTTGTGAAAGGTTCCCATCAGGGAGAGATAGGCCCCCATCTTGCCGGAGCCTACCCGTTCGGTGCGGGCCCAGCCGGCGATGCGGTACCAGGTGTCCGGGGATACCGGCACACTTTGCACCCAGCGGGCATCATTGGGTCTGTCATTTTCGATCCCGATCGCGCCTAATCCATCGGCACCGACAGACCAGCTGAAGTTGCTGGTGGTGTCGCCCTTGGCGTAGCCGGACTGCATCCAATGTGCAGGCTTGTTCTCGGCGCCCTGATCAAAGAGTCCATTGCGCACCAACTGTTCAGCGCCCATCGCCGGGGAGATGAATACGAATACGAGAAGGACTGAGAGTCGGGAAATGAATTGCATCATAACCACCCCATGGTTCCGACCTTTGAAATCCACATGCGTGCTTCCCAGGCGCTTTTGGTGATTGGCGTGCCAAGCCAGATAGGCAGAAGATAAACAGTAACTCCAATCGCAGCCAGGAGAAAACCGACGGCGACAACCTGACCGAGTCGAACAGGGTTTGCCCGCCGCGAAAGAATAATTGCCTGATAGCCAGCAAGCAATCCGATCAAGCACCACCACCCCCACCTGCCCGCGGCTTCTCCGGCAAAAGGTAGAAGCGTGGCTATCAATATCAGTCCCGTAAAACTTCTTTCAGCGGGTCCACCCACGCCCCGCGCTAGACGATCAATCATCCACGCGAGTGCGAGGAAGCCGAACAGAAGGCTGGGAAGATAATGATAGAGGAAGAGGGTTCGTCCGATCCCGACCCAGGGCAAGATATGTAGCAGCCAGCCGGCCACGATGAATCCGGAGACGAAACTTCGGTATTTGAAAGTGTGGAAAAGAGCGAGCAGCAGCGCGGGGACCGAAGCCCACCAAAGAATCGGATTCCCGAGCCCCCAGATGCCCACGACAGTTCCCTGTTCCTGTGAGGCATCGCGCCAGAAATACCAGATGGGTTTCAGCTGGAGTGGCCACGTATACCATTGCGAGCTGTAGGGGTGAGTCGCATCAGCCACGGCGGCTTGATAGCCGGGGACGTCGATGAAGATATAGCGCACGAGGTCGACCGGCGAATGCCACCAACCCCAGAAATAGTCGCCTGCGAATGTCAGGGTGTAGAACGCGAAAGCGGTCCATCCCACGATATTGATCGGTAGCAGGAGGAATCGAACGGGTTGGATTCGCCGACGCCGTGCCTCTTGCCACCCCAGCCAACTAATTGTCGCCAGAACAAGAAGGAAGCTGAAGAACGGTATATAGAGCTTTGCTCCCACCGAGATTCCGAGCACGGCGCCAATGGTCAGCAGTCTTCGTATATTCCGGAAGTCATGGTCCGCTACGAGACGCAGTGTCAGGATATAAGCCCCGACGGCCCAGGTGATATAGTGAATATCGATCACGGCAATGCGCGAGTCCACAAGGAGCAGACCATCGAAAGTGACACAGAAGGCCGCCACAAACGCCGCGAAGCGTTGCCGGAATAATTCGCGCCCGAGCAGATACATAAGGCCGATCAAGGTTGTGCCGACAAAGGCATTCATGACCCGCCACCCGAAAGGTTCGTCGCCAAAAATCGCGATTCCCGAAGCGATCACCCATTTCGCAAAAGGCGGATGGGGGTCCATGAAATCAACGCCGCTCAAATATTGACGGGCCTGCTCGACGAAATAGGTTTCATCAAAAACGATTTCCGCGGGCTCGCCCAGATTCCAGAAGCGTAAACAGGCTCCGGCCATCATCAAAAGGCTCAGGGCGGCGACTTCGGAGAGGCTCCAAGCGGGGCGCTTTTGCCGGTCCGGGTCGGGGGGCGGTGTTGGCAGAGGAACCTGTTCCTCATGGTGAGAATCCGCCCATTGCTGATCGTCAATTTTCAGCACCGCTGCACCCGGCGGTTCGAAGGTGCCTTTTCCGGTTTTCGTCGCCAGAGCCAGCCAGGCGAGCATCCCGAGGGTGGTCAAAACGCCGACGGATTGCCAAAGCCAGACGGGTCCGGCTGTAGCCTGAGCTTGCTCGAGGTAGACCACCAACTCATTGGTGAGAAAGAGCCCCGAGAGAAGCCAGTAGAGAATCCCGTTGCGACCACTGACGCCAAGAAGGCCGGCAAATACGAAGAAGGGATAGAGGTAGCGCTCGTGCATTCGCGTGAGGCAGACGAATGCCACCAAAGTCGCCGCGGCCAGTAACTGGGTATAAGAGACCCGGTCGCGCGCGCGAAGGTAAGCGACCAGAAACCCCAGGCCAATGCCGAGGCCGATGATGAAGCCCCAGGCC
>DLYX01000454.1:0-4547 GCA_003447545.1 Deltaproteobacteria bacterium
CACAGGCCTTTTCGACGTTCTCCACCGCCCAGTGGCTGGGGATGATCGCGGGTGGCGCGGTCGTGATCGCGGCCGTCGGGTGGTTGTACGAGCCGGAGATTCGACGGGGTGTCGTCAGTCTCATGGCGGATCAGGGGCTGGCGCCACAGCCGGCGTTATCCTTTCTGGTGCTCGCCCATTATCTGGTCAAGATGCTCTGGCCGCAGACTCTGCAGGCCGATTATCGCCCGCACGCCTTTTCCTTGCCCGAGGCCGCCATCGATGGCCCATCTCTTCTGGCCGCCGCGTTTCTCGCTGTCTGGGTGGCCGGGGGGCTATGGCTCTTATGGCGCGGCCGAGTCGCGGGCGTAGGTCTTTTGTGGGCCCTCGTGGCGCTCTTGCCGGTCGGCCAATTGCTGCCCTATGGCGAATTGATCGCCGAGCATAACAGCTATCTACCGCTGGTCGGGTTTTCGTTGGCGATCGGTGACGGCATCGGTCGTCTCGCGGCCCGGCGCCACGATTGGGCGTGGGGTCTGGCAGTGGTTTTGGTCGCTGTCCTCAGCGCGCGCTCATTGGCACGCGTTCCCGTGTGGGCCAATGATGTCACGCTGTGGCAGGCGACGCTGGAGGTGGCCCCGCGCGCCGCCCGATCCCGGCACAATTTGGCTGTTGCGCAGGCACAGCGCGGCCAGTTGCTCGAGGCCCGCGAGAGTTTTCTGACGGCCCTGGAGTTGGTCCCGGGAGACCCTGACGTACTGCTCGGCTTCGGCGCCATGGAAGAGCGCCTCGGCGATCACGTGGCTGCCGAGGAAATCGCTCACCAGGTGATGGCGGTTCGTCCCGATGTTGAGGCGATGACGCTTCTGGGTTGGACGCAACTCGGACAGGGCAAGCTGGATCAGGCCCGTGAGTCCTTTTCTCTGGTGTTGCAGGTCGCCCCCGAGGCGGGCGAGGGCGTGCGTGGCATGCGTTTGGTCGAGCAGCGTCTGCAGCGGCGACGACCACGAAAGCCAATGGAATGAACCCACTTGTCGAGATCTGGAAGGAGCGTCGCACTCTGGTTGCTCTGGTCGGGCGCGAGCTTCGTCTGCGACAGGCAGGATCCCTCGGTGGACTGGCCTGGTCGGTCCTGGTGCCTTTGGCGCAGTTGTTGATCCTGACCACGGTATTCTCGCTGGTGCTGCGGATTCGCCTGTCCGGAATCGGATCGGATGTTCCATTTGCCATCACGCTGGCGTGGGGATTTTTTCCCTGGCTGGCCTTCCAGGACGCCGTGTCTCGGGGGACCACGGTGCTGGTGGACCAGGGCACGATGCTCAAGCGGATGGGTTTTTCGCCTGCCGTTCTGCTGGCGCAACCGGTGCTGGTCGCGCAGGTCCAGTTGGCCGTATCGCTGGTTTTGTTGCTCGTCTTGATGCCTTTTCTGGGGGTGGGCTTTGTTCCGGGGACGCCACTTCTGCTCGTGGCGATGCTCGCGACTTTCCTTCTCTCGTTGGGGGCGGTGTTCCTTCTCGGGACCCTGCAGGTGTATTTCCGCGACACCAGCCAGATTGTCGGCGTGAGCCTGCAGGCACTTTTTTATTTGACGCCCATCGTCTATGCGGTGGACATGGCCCCCGAGTCGTTGCGCTTCCTGCTGGCCGTGAATCCTCTGAGCGGTGTGGTCGGCGCCTACCGGGCCTTCGCTCTGGGGATGCCCGTTCCTTTTCCGGCCCTTGCCTGGAGCTTTTTCTGCGGACTGACGCTGGTGATGGCCGGCAGCTGGGCGTTGCACCGGGCACGTCCCGAAATGGCGGATCTCGTATGAGCGTCTTGCGGGCAGAAAATCTGGGCAAGGCTTTTCGGCGCTATCACCGACCCGCCGACCGCCTGCGGGAGTGGTTTGGCGGCGGCGTCTGCCATGAACGAATCTGGGCGGTGCGTGGCGTCGAGGCCTCCCTGGAGGCCGGGCAATCACTGGGCATTGTCGGCAACAACGGCGCTGGCAAATCGACCCTGTTGTCGATGTTGGCCGGGTTCGCCACGCCAACCGAGGGGCATCTTGAGGTTGCGGGGCACCGAAGTGCCATTCTGGAGTTGGGAGCAGGATTTCATCCGGAGTTCACGGGGCGCGAAAATGTGCGGATGGTGTCACAGGCACAAGGCCTTTCTGCGGATCGCTGTGCGGAGATCGAAGCCGCGGTGGATGCCTTTGCCGAACTGGGCAACTTCATGGACCAACCCGTGCGGATCTATTCCACCGGGATGTTTCTGCGTCTCGCCTTTTCGCTGGCTACGGCTGCCGATCCGGATCTTTTGATTGTTGACGAGGCCCTGGCGGTCGGAGACCAGCGCTTTCAGTCCAAATGTCTGCGGCGGATCGAGTCGTTTCGCGCCGCGGGCGGCAGTCTGGTGTTCTGTTCGCACAATCTCTTTCAGGTGAAGAAGCTTTGTGCGCAGGTGCTTTGGCTCGACGGCGGACATGTGCGGATGGCGGGCTCGGCAGCAGAAGTCTGCGACGCGTATGCCGATGCCATGCGTGAGACGCGGACGGCCGAGGCGTTGGGTCCGGTGACCGGAGAGCGCCTCCTGCGGGTCGGGGACGTCACCCTGCGGGACGCGGCGGGTCGGGAGGCCCTGGAATTTGAAACCGGGCAGGAATTGCGGTTGGAGATTCTGGTTCGCCGGGCGCCGGGGACGGAGATCTCGCCCGGAGTCGCCATCGGCCTGGTCCGGGCTGACGGATTGGTCTGTCATTGCTTTGCCACATCCGAGGAGGGGGCCAGGCTGCAGTCGCTCGGGGGAGACACCTTTCTTGCCGAGCTGCGAATCCCGGAGCTGGCCCTTCTGGGAGGAAATTATCAGCTCAATGTGGCAACAATCGACAACCAGAGCCCCCTGGTGATGCTGGACGTTCAGGAGGGACTGGCGCCGTTTTCTGTGGTGAATCCCGGGACGGATTGGGGCGTTTCCCGGATCCCTCATATTTGGGGATCCTCACGGTGAATTGAAGGATTTTTCAATGAATTCATTAGCTTGCAAGATCTCTGGCCTGAGGGTTCCTCGGGCCATCCTGTCCACTTTTTTGCTGGTAACGGTTTTTTCGGGATGTTTTGCGCCCCCCGGGGTGAAAGATCTCGAGGTCCGCGTCCGTCAGTATATGGCAGAAAGGCAGGAACGGGACTGGGTTGCTGTATACGACAAGTTTGTGGATCCCGACTCGAAGTTGCAGCTACCCCGCGACGACTTTTTGCGCAGGAGGAGCGGAGCCTATGATTTACTTGGTTTTTCAGTCGATTCGGCGACAATCGAGCCGGAGAAGAGTCCACCGACAGCCCGGGTGAAGGTTCGTATGGAGGCGGTGATTCCCCTGATGGCGCCCAACGGCGGGAGCCGGACCATTCGCCGGGAGTTGGTCGATCCTCAACAATGGGTCGTCCACGATGGCAAATGGTACGTTCGCCTGAAACGTTGAAAACAGCTTTGTTATTTGCGAAACCAGAATTCTCAAAAAATATGTGGGTATTTGGCTAAACTGGCAATTTCAGTTAAGTTGACACCGTGCGTAAGGCATGAGCCGACGCATGGGGACGTCTCGGAGCAGATCCTGAGACAGAGAGTAAGGAAAGAGGGTAAGTATGAGAGGGATTTCAAGGATTGGTGTGGCCGCCCTCGCGGGGATGGTCTCTCTGCTCGGTGTATCATCGGCGCAGGCAATTGAAGCAGATGGTTCTACCAGCCTGACGCAGCCGGCAAATACGTTGATCATGCCTTATGACGCCACCGAAGGTAAGGCGAGCTATATGATCGTCAGCAACCTTGCCGGTGAGTCGGCAGCTGGTCCTAATATTTTGACACTCTGGGAGTGGACCAACAGCTTGGGCGTTCTCGAGGAATCCGTTCTGGCCTGCCTCGGTCTCAATTCAACGATCGTTCAGGACGCGGCCGACCGTGCTCCGGGTTCTCGCGGCATGGTTGTTGTCACCGCCTGGGAAACAGACGGTGACTGTTTGGAGCCCGTCGGGCTGGTCGATAACGCGATTGTCGGAACGTACACGTTCGCGGATATCAACGAGCAATTCTCCTACGGTGGCGATGCCATTGGTGTGGGGCTCGGAGACAGTGGCGCCCCGATGTTACCGAACGGTGACGTGGGCAGCATTGACGTCCAGACCTTCAACCCGCAAACCCTTGACGATTCCTCGGTCGCGATTCTGTCGGTGGCTCAGGGCGAGAGCTCCTTGATCGTGTCGAACTCGACCTCGATCACGGCGTCGCTCTCTTTCTACAACAATGCTGGCGAGGTCTCGAACTTCTCCGACGTCAGCGTTCGCGGTGCTACCTTCGCTTCGATGAAGCCGGGTGGTGGCCTGATTTCGAGCGAGCTCGGTGTGAGCACCTCCGGTTTCCTTCGCATGCAGTTCAGCGAAGGTGCGATCGGCGGCGGTTCGGGTAGCTTCATATACGGCGTGCACGGCCAGTCGGTCGGTCAGTTCGGTGGAAGCTCGAACTTCAAGTACACCATTCTTGAACCTCTGACCTGAGTTCCGGAATCGTTCTTCGGAACGTGCAACGAAACGCGAGGC
>DLYX01000454.1:4845-5334 GCA_003447545.1 Deltaproteobacteria bacterium
AACGAAACGCGAGGCCGGAGCATTTGCTCCGGCCTCGTTGCGTTTCAGGGGAAATCTGATGGCCGGCCGCAGCCCTTTTCTTGCCAACCGAATCGTTTGGGTCGCATCGGTTCTGCTGGCCGCGGCCTGCGAGCAATCCGATCCGCGACTTTTTCCAACGCAGCGGTTGAATGAGATTCCCGCGAGCGTTGCCCCCGGTTTCTTGCCGGACTACACGGCTCTTTCCGCGCGATCCTCTGACGTGGCGGTGGCCTGGATGGCGGCATCGGGAGCCGCGCCGCGAGAGATCGTGATGCGCGTCTCTGCGGATTCCGGAAGGACCTGGGGCAAGGAGTTTCCACCCGGGGGCTCCGCTTTTCGTGAAGCGGATGTGACGGACCCGCAGCTGGTTCGTTTTCCGGGAACCGATGCCCTCTTGCTCCTGCAGGATGTTCTTTCGGGTTCGGGACGAGCAAAGTCGGTTGCGATACAGACAAGCCTCGACGAAGG
>DLYX01000454.1:5716-22558 GCA_003447545.1 Deltaproteobacteria bacterium
GCCCTGGCTCTTCCGGATCGAAATGGACTGGTGGTATGGGTGCGCCAGAGAGGTCGCTCGCGGCAACTGATGTTCCGTGTGAGTGCGGACGCAGGTCGCACCTGGGGGGAGCCGGCCAAGCGCCTCGACGTTTTGGGCACAGGTCTCGCCAGACAGCCGAGCTTGCTCGCGCTTCCGGACCGGCAGGTTCTCGCAGTATGGGAGCAGCGTGCTTCCACGAATCGGGGCGGTCGCTCCCGGCCTCATCTGCGAATCGCGGTTGGGTCGAATCATGGCCGGAAATGGTCGGATTCGCGACCGGTCGATGCGCGGTTCGAAGGCCCCAGTCCGCTCTGGCCGCAGTTGGCACTCGCCGGCGGTCGCATTTCCCTGGTCTGGTCCACGGCGGTTACCGGGGCGACGCATCGCGGGGCTGTAGTTCTTTCACAATCACTTGATGGAGGCCGATCCTGGTCTACGCCACAAGAGCTATTTGTCGGAGAGGAAGCTCCCAAAACCAATCTGCAGGCCGCAGGAGGCCATTTGTATCTGAGCTGGCATGGCGGCCCGCGCGAGGATATCGGGATCTATTTTTTGGGTTCCGAAGACGGGGGGAACAGCTGGCGGGAAGGCCGGAATGAACCGCAACGAATCGATGATCCCCAAGCCGAGGGGAACGCTCTTCGGCCAGCGATGGCTGCCGATGGAGAAGGTCGCGTTGCGATTGTGTGGACGTCCGGCGGCAAGGAGATCTGGATGCGCTATTCCGTTGATTACGGCCGCAGCTGGTCTGACCTCCTCCCGTTAGCCGCAGAGGAGGGCCGGGGCAGGCTCAGATATCCCCAGATTGCGATCTCCTCGGGGCAGGCGCTGGTGACCTGGGAGCGGTGGCCTGACAAGGCACTCCACGTCCAATCGATCGCGGATGTGGAAAAACGCCTGCCACTCGACCTCTTCTTCCGGCGTGTCGAGCTGTCCTGAGAAACCCGGAGCGGCGTGCTGAATCCACTCAATAGAAATTCAGGCTTGGTGCGGGGTTTTTGATGACGCCCCGTTGGCAGTCCTGGCTGGCTTTGGGTGGAGTCTTGTCGATTGCCGCGTTCCTGCGCCTGCTCTGGCTTGATGCCGGCTGGTTGGGTGCCGATCAGGCACGCGATCTGAGCTGGGCGGCCCGGATTGCTCTGGAGGGGGACGCTCCGGACTTTGGCCCGGCGATGCGCAACCAGCTTCGACTGGGCGTCCTGTATTATTGGTTCTGGGCCACGGCCTATTTCTTTTCGTCGGCACTTTTGGCGCCCTATGTCTTCGCCGCCTTGATCGGTGTGGTTGCTGTGGGGGTCTGCTGGCAGGTGGGTCGTTTGCTGGATGGGCCGCGAGTGGGTTTTCTGGCGGCGTTGTGGTTGGCGACGGCTCCGGTGGCCGTCATGAACGCGCGGGTGGCCTGGGCGCCGGCCGCCATCCCGCCGTTGGTGGCGATCTTTCTCTGGCTGGCGGTGCGATTGGAAGCGCGTCCATCAGCGCGAGCGCTTGCAGGTCTGACCTTTCTGGTGGCTCTGGGTACCCAATTACATTTGTCGGCCGTGGTTCTGATTCCGGTTCTCTTTCTGGTGTTCGTGCGCACGCCAGCGCTGCAGACGTTTCGCACGGTGGGGTGGGCGCTGCTCGCGGGTTTGCTCCCCTTGTTGCCGATGATCCCCGCGAATCTCGCCCCGATCCCTTTTGCCTCGCCGACCGCGGTTGCCGACGCGAGTCCCTACGCCGGGCGATGGATCGATATCCTGCTCCATAGTGCGCGTGCGGTGGAGGCTTTCCTGCCGCCAATCGAGGGGCTGCCATGGACCGTCCGGTTCTGGACGGGATTGGAGATGGGCAGCATGGCGCTGGTGCTGCTGGCCGCGTTCATCGTGCTTGTGAGGGTTGTTCGTCGGTCGTCGGGCGGCGGGGAGCGCGTGGTTCTCGAGACGTTTTTTGCGGGCTTGCTCTTCGTGCTGCTTCTGCCGGCCGAGGCCTGGTATTATTATCTGGATACGACCCTCGTTCCCGGGGCTCTTCTGGTGGGCGTCGCGGCAAGTCGGGCACGCGCCTTTCTGTTCGGCGCTGGGCCCGTCGTGGTCTGGTCTCTGGTCCGGTCCGCGGGTTTGATCTGGTGGGTCTTTCTCGCGCATCAGACCGGAAACATCTTTGTGCAGATGGACCTGCTTCGGCTTGGGGGTGGCGCCGTCGGGGCGGACGCGGTCGTGATGCAGGCGCGCGTGCCCACGATCGCAGCCAAGCAGCAGGCTTTTGCGGTGCTCGGTGAAGAGTTTCAAATTCCCCGCGAGCGGATTTTTCATGATGTGCATGGGTGGGGCTTCGAGGATCTGATCGCCGATAATGGATTCTTTGCGGCTACAGGCGCCGAAGATCTCGCCGACGCTCCCTCGGACGCGCGCAGCGCAGCCGTGGTGATCCAGCAGGGCGACCTTCCGCCGCTCTGGTTTTCGGGAATGCGAGCGGCTACCGCGGGTTCCCTGCATTTGCTGTCCTACCAGCCAACTCTCCATCGTCAGAGTGCGTCGATTGCCGACTGCCCTGACGGAAATCAGCCGCCGGCACCGGTCCGACTCGATCCCCTTCGCTACGGTTCGGGGGCGCGTGCGCGGGGCGTGTGGCCGTGTGCGGAGATGACCGTTGTGGTGCCGATCGCGGCCAATACTTCCGGGCGTCGGCGTCGCATTCTCGCCCGCATGGAAGGTGCTGGTCGGGTAACGGCGCTTGCGAGTGTGCCGCCCGGGCGGTCTTTGGGGCAAGGCCTGCCGGCGGGTGCGCTCGGGGTCTTGCTGCCCCCGAACGCCCGCGAACTTCGCTTTCGCATTGTCGCGAATGGGCCTGCCGATCTGGATCTTCTGGAATTGCATGGCGAGGCGTTGGGCGAGGGGCCTGGTCCTTGGTAGCATCACGATGATGCGCGCCCGTTTTGCCGGAGTCGGTGGTGCCCTGCCGGCGCAAAGGATCTCGAACGAGGAGGTGGAGTCTCACCTCGGCCTGGAGTCGGGATGGATCGAGGGGCGCACCGGTGTCATCGAGCGTCGGCGCCTGGCGCCCTCGGAGTCTTTGGTGGACCTGGCGGAGCAGGCGTCTCGCAGCGCTTTGTCGGACGCAGGTCTGCTCCCATCGGATCTCGATCAGATTGTCGTTGCCACTACCTCGGGGCCCTACCTCTTTCCGTCCATGGGCTGTCTTCTGCATGACCGTCTGGGCCTCGCCGAACAACCCGCTTTCGATGTTGCCGCGGCTTGTGCCGGATTTCCCTACGCTCTGGCGACCGCGGATCAGGCGATTCGTGCCGGCGACCATCGTACGGTCCTCGTGGTTGGCGCCGATGCCCTGAGTCGCCTTTGCGATCCGGACGACCGAGTGACGGTACCGCTCTTCGGCGATGGTGCCGGGGCGGTGGTTTTGCAGGTCACGGATCTGGACCGAGGAATTCTCGGGACCCGTCTGCGCGCGCAGGGCTCACTCAGCGAGATTCTCAAGGCGCCGCCGGGGGAGCGCACGGCCGAGGCGTTGCTGGAGGAAGGGGCCGACCCCTGGATGCGGATGCGAGGTGCCGAGGTATTTCGCGCAGCCGTCGACCATTTGGTCGGTTTGAGTCGGGAAGTTCTCGAAGCAGCCGGACTGAGCGCGTCGGATGTACATTTGCTGGTACCTCACCAGGCCAACCTGCGGATCATCCGGATGGTGCTGGCCCAACTCGACTTGCCGATGTCCCGCGTGGCGCTGAACCTCCAGAGGTGTGGTAATACCTCGGCGGCCTCCATTCCTCTGGCGTTGTCCGAGGCGGTCGCTGCGGGGCGTTTGTCGGAGGGTGACGTGCTTCTGCTGAATGCCGTGGGTGGCGGCATTACCGCAGGCGCTGTCGTCGCGCGGTGGTAGGACGGCCGCGATCGGACTTCGGTCGGGCCCGCGTTCTTCTCGCGCTGGTAGCCCTCACCTTGCTCACCGGCGTGTACTTTCGCGGCGTTGTTTTCGGGGATCAGACACTTTCGGCGGCATCCTATGTGCCGGGCGTTCTCCCGAGTGGTCCGGTTGGAGGGGAGCCGCCGCCATGGCCAAGGCCGATGCGGGATGCGGAGGGTGCAGCCTGGGTTGATGAACCGGCTCCGTGGATTGTCGGGGCTTCGCTGCGTGCGGGCGCCTGGCCGCTATGGAACGACAGGGAAGGGCTGGGTATGCCGCTATTGGGCAATCCCAATGCGGCTGTGCTGTCTCCCTTCTCGATTCCGGTCGCTCTGGCTCCATCGAGCCGGATGCAGGACTTTGCCTGGCTGGCTCGGGTGCTCTTTTTGGGCTGGGCAACCGTCTTGCTCGCCCGGGAATTCGGATTTCGGTTTCTCCCGGCCCTGGGTGCCGGTCTCGCCGTGGCTTTTTCCGGCCAAACCGTCCAGTGGATTGAGCACCATCCACTGAATGTCGATGCGTTTGTCCCGCTGGCCCTGGCTGCAGCTTTGGCGTTGATCCGGCAGGTCCCGGCCGGGGGACCGCTGCTGGCGCTGGCCGTCGCGGCCGGGTGTCTGGGATTGAAGCCCCAGAGCGCGCTGGTGGCTGGATTGGCAGCAGTGGTCTGGCTTCTGGCCGGCGTGCCGGCCTCGCGAGGGCGCCTCCATTGGCAACGGCTTTTTGGCTGGACACTGCTGGGGATGGGGCTCGCCGCGGTGGCCCTGTTTCCCTTCTGGGAGTCCTGGACGCAGGCGAGCGGATTGGTGGGAGCGGGTCGTCGCGGGCAGTCGGAATGGACCCTTCCTTTCGCGCAAATCGTTTCGCTGGCGGGGCCCTGGGCTCTTCCGGAGAGTCTCGTGCCGGCCGGTCTCCCGTGGTTGGGGGTCTCGGTGCTTGTGCTGGCAGCCTACGGTGCTTTGCGAGGGTATCGCGAAGCTCTGGTGCTCGTGTGGCTGGCCACCGTCGCGATCTATCTCGCGCGGATTTTTGGCGGGCTTCCCCTGCCTCTATCCGATGTGCCTTTGCTCGGATCTGTGCAGTGGATCAAATATAGTTTTCCCCTCTATCTTGCATGCGGATTGCTCGCCGCGCGCGGGCTCGAGGCATTACCGACAAGCGGTCGGCTTCTGGCGTTTCTTTTGGTGGGCGCGGAGATGCTTTTCCTCGTGCCGCGGGCATGGCCGGTTCGAACCAATCCCTATGCACCCGCCCCCTGGGTGACGGCCCTCCGGGAATTGAATCGAGAGACCCCGGGTCGCCTCAGTGGCGCCGTATCGCTCGCGCCGCCTCTGGTTTCCGGCGCGCTCGGGTTCCGTGATCTTCGCTCCATCGATGTTCTGACCCCCGCACGCACTTGGGAGTTCGTGCAGCGAACGCTCGCTCCCAGCGAGGGGATTACATGGGTATTGGCCGACCCGGACCCCTTGCTGGTGGCCACGGGGGCGGGTGGGCCCTCCGCGAATTTGCGATGGATTCTCAGCCCGGACCGGCTGGAGTTGGCGCAACTACCCGGTGCGGTTCGCGCGATGAGCGTCGGAGAGCGCACGGTAAGATTATTTGCGCACCTCGAGGCGCATCGTTTTTCGACGGCCTATTTGTTCGGGGGACGCACGCGTCGCGGCGATGACGAACGATTCCATTGGATCTGCGAGACGCCCTGCGAGTTGGAATTCGATTTGAGCGAGTTGTCGACCCACCTCGTCGCCGGGTTTACCACAGGGGAGCCAAGCGAGGTCCAGGCACGGGTCTCGGCCCGGCACGACGGAAAGGTTCTCGCATCCAATCAAAAGCAGCTTGTTCTGGCTCCGGACGATGATGGCTGGCGGGACCTGGAGATCGAAATTTCTGAGATGCCGCCCTCTGCGTCGGCTTCGCTGGTTGTGTCTCTGACAGCTCCGAAGCCAACGCGGGTTTTTGTCGGCGGCGTCGGTTTGTCGCCGGGTCAAGGTGCGGAAAGTCGACATGAGGAGCAGGATCTCGTGCACCGGAGCGCCGCATTCGATCAGTTGATTCTCCGCTACGTCGGGGACGGCCTCTATCTCTACGAGAGGCGCGATGCTTTGGGAGCTGCTTATTTTGCTGATCGAGTCGTCTCGGTGGGAACGTCCGAAGAGGTTTTTTCCTGCGTGAGACGACACGGCGGAGCCTCGGCCTGCGTGGTCGGTCCGGCGATCGCCGAGGCTCGAGGTGGCGCCGAAGTCGCCGTCTTGCAAGATGGCCCGAATGCGATGCTGCTGCAGGCAGAAGGCCCAGGCGGCTTGCTGGTCGTCAGTCGCCTGGCGGCGGCCGGGTTCGAGGCCAGAGCAGGAGGCGAGGTGCTGCCCACGCAACAAGTGAATGGAGCCTTGCTGGGCTTTCGAGTTCCGCCGGGTTCGCTCGAAGTGAAAGTCCTCTACGCCCCTCGCAGCGTTCATTGGGGCCTCTGGGTCTCCGGGGCCAGCCTGCTGATCTGGTTGCTTTTCGCAGGACGGCTGCGGTTTGCTGATGGGCGCCGACCTCAGTAGTTTCTTTTTGACTGATGCCGTCTGCGAAGCAGTGCTCCGAGGTCTCCTCCGCCGTTCTTCAGGAACGGTACGGAGAAGCCTACTTTCATGGAGAGACGAGTGGTTTCTCGGAAGAGGGCTACGCTCAGGTGCACGCAGACTGGTCGCATTGGCTGCCCTTTCTGCGTCGAGAGGCCGGTGAGGGGGCGGCCTGGCTGGATTTGGGGTGTGCCTTCGGCTTCCTCGTCGATCAGGCGAGCGCAGCAGGCTTCCGCTCCTTTGGTGTCGATGTCAGTCGTTATGCGTTGCGAGAGTCGCGGCGCTCTCATCCGGGCAAGAATCTGAACCTCGTCGCGGGACTTGGCGAAACGCTTCCTTTCGCGCCACGTTCTTTCGATATTGTGACCGCGTTTGATATTCTCGAGCACGTTCCCGACCCCCGGGCTGTTCTGCGGGAAGCGGCCAGTCTCTTGCGCCCGGGCGGCTTGTTGGTGGTGACCACGCCCGATCCGATCCGCTTTGCCGCAGAGGAGAGTACGCATATCTCCGAGGAGGTGCCGAGCTGGTGGCTGGAAGCATTCAGTGACCTTGGCCTGAACGCGTCCTTTCGCTTCTTCCAGGCGCCTTATAATCTCGAAGTCGTAGGCCGGCTTCGAGGCCCGCGCCCATCCATATGCTGGGACGCGCTGGGCAAGGAAGAGTCGATTCTGGAGATCGAGGGATCGGATGCTCTTCGCGTGACCTTGCGAGAAGGTTTCGAGACGCCGGCTCCGGCGACGGGCCGTGGGGTGGAGAATCAAGCCAAGCTATACCTGGTCAACGACGGTCGCGAACCTCTCGCTATCGAATTGTACGGATCCATCGACGAGCCCGTCGGGATGCGTCTGGCCGGCATCCTTCTGGGAGAATTGGAGAAGAACAAGCCTCTTCGGTTCCTCTTGCCCAGTGGGGGTCATGAGCTCCAAGTGCTCGTTCCGACGGGCTGGACCACGATCCACACGCTTGCATTTCATGCCAGGGCAGCGACATCGAGCGAGTTGATCCTGCAGCTCCCGTTCGATCTTCATGAGCGTTATGCGCTGGCGGCAGCCGTCCTGGACCGCCTGGTTCGGCCATCGGCGCGGCTTCTTGATATCGGCGGTACGATGGGGGGTGGGGAGGGGCATCTTGCCTGGGCCGGAGACTTCTTTCCGCGGCACGAAGCCACGGTTCTGGATACGCGTCCGATCGACCATCCGGGGCATCGAACCATTGACGCTGCGGCGGGGATTCCCTTTCCCGACCGGCACTTTCCGATTGTCGTTTCGCTGGACGTCCTGGAGCATGTCCCCGAAGCACAACGAAGTGCATGGTTGGAAGAGGCCTGGCGCGTGACCGGCGATCTATTTTTATTGGGCGTTCCCTTCGTTTCACCGGAGGTCGTGCAGGCGGATCAGAACCTGCGCGAACTGATTGCGCGCGATTATGCGTATGACCATACCTTCCTCGCCGAGCATCTGGATCTGGGACACCCGTGTCTGGCAACCACCGAGGAATTTTTCCGAGAACAGGGCGCCAGCGTGACAGTACTCCCTTCGGGCTATTTGCCGGTCTGGGAGATGGCTCAGGTGATCAGCGCCAGATGGTCTCACCCCGGACAGGGCCTGGAATGGCTGGCCTCCAATCGAGAGATCAACGGAACGTATGGTCTTGGTGGTACGTGCGAGCCTTCCTATCGGCACCTGCTCGTCATCGACCGTCACGCACGTGATCTCAAAGGAGTCCTTGCCAATCTCTCCGCGGAAAGTCCGCCAGATCTGGAGCCCCTGCGGCGCTGGCACGAGGCCTTGCCCGCGTCTCGCATACCGAGTTCGATCGAGGAGGAGTCGTGACGCGGGTCTGGCCGAAGGTCTCGATCGGAGTAGTGACGTGCACGGGGCCCGCTTTGCTCGAGCAATGTCTGGGGTCTCTTGGGGGGCTGGACTATCCGCTCGACCGAATCGAGGTGCTGATTCACGATAATGGCTCGCCGGACGCGGTCGCACCCTGGGCGGCGCGTCGGCATCCCGCTGCCGATGTCTGGACGGTGGAAGCGAATCGTGGGTTCGCTGGTCCGTGCAATGGCCTTGTGGAGCGAGCTCGCACGGATCTCGTTTGTTTGGTGAATGACGATATGACCTTTGATCCCGGGTTCCTGCGAGCCCTCGTCGAAGTTCATGAAAGTACCGGAGCCGCGTGTGTGGGGGCATGCGTTCTGACGGCTATGGGTGATGTCATCGAATTCGCTGGTGGTTCACTGGCTTTTTCCGGCCATGCCGCGCCTCGTCGCCATGGGCTGCCGGTTGCTGCTCTGGAGGGCTGCGCCTCGATTGAAGATACGTTGTTCGCCTCCGGGGGCGCCATGCTGGTTGTCAAGGAAAAATTTATTGGGTCAGGTGGCTTCGATCCGGCGTATTTTGCCTACTACGAGGACGTCGATCTTGGGTGGCGACTACAGGCTTTGGGCGAATCCGTGGTATGGACGCCCGAGGCTCGTTGCTTTCATCAGGGGCATGCCAGCGAGGCTGTGCTGGGGCCTGCCGGTCGATTCTCCTTGTTGGAGCGCAATGCTCTGCTGTCGATCCTGAAGAATTTCGAACCCCGGAATGCCTCCCGAATCTTCAGTTATGCGCTGGCGCTCCAAGACCTGCGCGCGCAATGCGACCCCGACCGTTCCGAGGCTTGCGACCGAGGTCGGCTTGGGGCGATGGCTGCGCTCCCCGAAGCGCGTCGTCGTGGCCGCACGCTCGCACATCGCCGCCGCCGCTCGGATGTCGAGCTGATGCCTTTATTTCAGGAACCCTGGCGTGTCGAAATTCCTCAGCAACGCTATCGCGAGGAGCAACAGAAACTCGCACGAGAGTTCGGTGTGCTCCGTTGGTGGGAAACCATGTGCGGTACCTCATGAAGGCATCTGAGCGATTCGCCAGGCGTTTGCGGCGCGCGAAGGTTTTGGGACATCTGGATTCCCGGCTGATTCTGGTTCTTCTTCTCCTCGATGCGCTCGCCGTACCTCTGGCTTTCGGGTTGGCTTTTCTCCTGCGGGTATCGATTCCCTTCCCCTGGACACAACATCTGTTGCCGATCGACCGGATGCAACTGTTGCAGGGTTCGCTCGCGATTGGCTTGCTCACCCAGTTGCCTCTGCTTTTTTTCTCCGGTCTTTACGATCCCGCATTTCTTCGCCGGCCGCGTGAGGCGACTCTTGCGGTCGGTTTGATGGCCGTCTTTCAGCTCCTGTTGATTTCGGCGTGGTTCTTCTTTGCCGGCGGGATGCAACTCCCTCGCTCGGTCCTCCTGCTTTTCAGTTTGTTCAATATGATCCTGCTGGTCGGGTTTCGGATCTTTGCTCACCAGGTTCTCTGGTCGGGTTCTCGAGTTCTGCGGGTGGCGCTGGTGGGTCCGGAAATGGAGATCTGCGAGTTGGAGAGCATCCTGCGGGCGCAGAGCGGGGCGGGGGAACCGCTTCGGATCGTCGGTGCGGTGCGTTCCGATGGCCCCGCCGAGCCTGGCGAGAAAGTGAAGGGCTCGGACCTCCGCTGGCTCGGTACGGTGCAGGACCTTGGCCGGGAAGTGCGCTCGGGTGCGCTGGACAAGGTGATCGTGGCACCCGCCGAGTCGTGGAAAGACAAGATTCTTGAAGGTGTGCTGCGAGAGACCGAAGGGGTCCCGCGCGCGTTGGTTGCGGTCGTCCCGTCTTTTCATGAGTTGCTGGTTGGCCGATTGACCGGTGTCTCGGTGGAAAACGTTCCCATGATCGACGTCTCCCGGAACCCCGAGCGGCGCTTTGGATTTTCATTGAAGTCGGGGGTTGATTTTTCGCTGGCGATTTTACTTTTGGTGGTCTCTCTTCCGGTCCTTCTCGGCGCCTGCCTTGCGATTCGCATCTCTTCGTCGGGCCCCGTTTTGTTCAGGCAGCGTCGCGTGGGCAAAGGCGGCGCCGAATTTATTATCTATAAACTGCGAACGATGCGGGAGGGGGCGGAAGATGGTGTGGGGGCAGTTCTCGCGACCCCGGATGACTCCCGTGTGATTGGTGTGGGGCGTTTCCTGCGGGCCACCCGCATCGATGAGATTCCCCAGTTGCTTAATGTTTTGAACGGCACAATGAGTCTGGTCGGGCCCCGGCCCGAACGCCCGGAACTGACCGAGGCGATGGTTCGCGAAATTCCCGGCTACGCTGAACGATGGCTGGTCAAACCGGGACTTTCAGGGCTCGCGCAGGTTCGAGGTGAGTACAGTACCTCGCCAGCCTATAAGCTGAAGTATGACCTCGCCTATATTCATAACTATTCGCTGCAGCTGGATCTGCGGATCATGGCCGAGACTGTGCGGACCTTGATTACCCGTCGGGGGGTATGAGAAAATGCGACGATTTTCTTTCGACGGATTCATGCTCGAAGGGTAAGGGAACGGTATGCGTGAGCGAATTTTTCTGATTCTGTTTTCCGTTGTCGCCGCTTGTGCCCCAGTTGTGTCTCAAGATCCGGAAGTCGGCCCTCTGGGGCTGGTGGCGCCACCGCCGACGGTCGAGGCTCCCGATCTGGGCGCCTACCTGGGGGACCTGGTGACTCTCATGGCGCGCACCGGGCCTGGTCGATCCGAGCGTGGGAAACTGATTTTTCCGGTTGCGGGGGACGTGAAGCCCGCGGTGGAGATCGTCGTCGTTCCGCCACTGCTCCTCGTGGATGCCGAGAAGTTTTTGCAGAAGTTCAGTGATCAGGACGTCTGGGTGATCGGGCGCGTGACGGATCTCGGAGGTCCGTTGCAGGTCCTTACCGGCGACCCGCAGAGACTTCAGCTTGCAGCGGATCGCGAGGGGGAGAAGCGATGAGCCTCCCCACCTGGTTGTTGAAGCGCCGCGGGGCCTCTCGCGATACCGACGTTATTGTGGTGGGTGCGGGTCTTTCAGGGTTGGTATGCGCTGCCGTTCTGGCGCGAGCAGGGAAACGGGTGGTTGTCGTGGACCGTGCGAGGCGCCCGGGTGGGCGACTCAAGACGGCCCAGTTTCAGGGCTATGCCGTAGACCTCGGTCCGGTGGTCTGGGAGGCGCCCGACCTGCCCGAATCGCTCAAGCTTGCGGGCGTCGCGGATACGGCTCTGGCGGATATTGATGTTCGCACCCAATTGCGTGTCGCGGCCACGGATGAGGAGGGGCATCTGGGGAAAGTCGTTCCGCTGCCGGTTCCCGGAGCGGTACCTTCGCCCGCCACTCTCGACGCGGTGCGATCGCTCTACGGGATCCCCCCCCGGGTCTTTGCAGGGATGGGAGATCAATACGCAACGCTCTCTGCTCTGGGTGATGAGGAGATTGCCGCCGAACGCGATACGACTCTGAGCGAATGGATCCTTCGGGAGGAGATTGAAAAGCCGGTTGCGAACGCCTTGCTTCGCAGCGCGATGCTTCTCGGTTCGCAAAACCCGGAAGCTGCCAGTATCGCGGCACTGGAGCGACGCGTTCGGGTACTCGGCGCGGACCCCGTGCATCGGTTGGTGAGTTTCGGTGACGCACCTATTGCGGGAGCCCAAGGCGTCATCGGAGCACTGGTGGACAGTTTGCTGGAGGCTGGTGGAGAGTTGCGCCTCGGAACCCAGGCGGTGGGACTGGCTCTGGAAGAGGGGCGGTGCGTGGGGTTGGCTGTCTGCCGCGAAGAACAGCCCTTCCTCGAGGCCATCGAGTCCAAGGCCGTGGTTTTGGCGATGCCCCGACACGATTGTCTCGACCTGATTCCCGGAGAGGCGCAGGATTTCCTTCAGGGGACGGTCGCCGGTAATCTTGGTCATTCGCTCGGGGTGGCCTGGGGCATCAAGGCATCCGACGTCGAGGCGCTTGCTGACGCGCCCGTGGTTCTCGACGCGGTTCCCGGGTCGGGAGACCTGTCGCTCTCCGCAGGCGAGCGCCTTTCCTTGTTCCGGGCCAGTGCCCTTGCCCCGCGGGTTGCGCCTCCCGGCCGAGCTCTCGTGCTGGGTCGGGCCGCGCTGCCAGCCGCCGGAATCCGTGATGCGGCCGCTATCGAAGGTACCGGCGAACGCTTGCGCGCCGCTTTGGAACTGATGCTGCCGGGTGCCAGCGCCTCGATCGAATGGGAGCATCATTGGCTCGCAGACGAGGATGGAGCGGACCCTCTTCTTGCGGGCACCTTGCCCGAAACCGTTCCCGGTATTGGAGGTGTCCGGCTGGCGAATGCCGAAGTTCGCTTGCCCGGGATGCCCTCGACGGGGTCGGGTGCGGCTGCCCGAGCGGGACGTTTGGCGGCGGAGCGGATTCTGGCCGAATAAGGCGTTCGGGTAGCGGCGCATTTCCCGAAATCGAGCGCTGCCGCAAGAACTGCCCCAATGTTGTGCGGATGCAAGGTTGGGGTTCCGAAAAAAGCCTTATTTTGCGTGGTCCAAGCTGGCACTCCACTTGCCTTTAAGGGGAAGCAGGTCCGACACAGTTGATTTCCGGGCTTGGAGGAAAATCCCCATGATTATCGATCGTCATACGTTTATTGATTTGGCCACACATCTGGAGGGCGCCTCGGAAGGCGTTCTGGAAGTGACGCAGAAATGCGTAACGATTTGCGAGGAAGGCGACGCACCGCTTCCCGAACAGGAGTCCTGGATTGGCCTGGTGGAGTCTTTGGTGACCGTGAATACCGAGCTGACCGCGCTGGAACAGACTTTGCGAGCCTTGCTCGAAGCCAACCGTGAGGAGGAGAGCATCGACCGCCTCTTTCGCTCGCGGGAAGGCACCGCTGACGCCTGAGCGCCCCGTCGCTCAAACGCCCGGCATGGAGGGATGGTCCATCGCGGGCAGGCCCAGATCCGTGTTCTGAATTTCACGTCCACAGGCCCGCCGACTCCCCGCCAGCAAGACTGCAAATAATTGGCGTACGTTTTCCGGCCAGCCATATGCGGCCAACTCCCGGTGTGCCTGAGCGCTGAGCGCCTGCGGTGGCAGGCCGTTGACCATCGCGACCCGCTCCAGAAGATGACTGACCAGCATGGGGATGTCCTCGGGGATCTCGCGCAATGGGGGCAAGACGATCGATCCGACATTCAGGCGGTAGAGCAGGTCTCCTCGGAATTTCCCCTGAGTGCAAAGAAGGCTGAGATCTCTCTCGCTCGAGGTGATGATTCGCACATCCAACCGCCTGAGTTGCGCAGAGCCGACACGCCGGATTTCGCGAGACTCCAGAAAGCGCAGGAGTTTCACCTGCACGTCTATCGGAAGTTCGCTGATTTCTTGCAGATAAAGCGTCCCCTCATGCGCCATCTCGAGCAATCCGGGCCGATCGGCCGAATTCTGCGCGGGAGCAATTCCGCCGACCTGGCCGAAGAGAATACTCTCGATCGGCAGGTCCTGAGCCTGTCGGCAATCAAAGGAAATCATCCGTTCTGCGGCGCGATCCGAGGCTCGGTGAAGGGCCTTCGCCGCACAACTTTTACCGCAGCCGGGTTCTCCGAGGAGGAGCGGTGTGACGGGGTAGGCCGCCATTCTCGCCAGCGTGGCGAAAACCGAGAGCATGGCCGGGCTTCGGCCGACCATGCCGTAGAAGCTGCCAGATGGAATTTCCTCGGGCAGTTCGCGTTCCACAGCAGCGCTTCGCGGCCTCAGGAGCGCTTCAAGTGGCGAAAGTCTCCCTCCGGTGGTTCCGTTCTCCGTTTTGGCACCAAAGCTTGCGGGGCGAAGTGCCCGCACGTCGATCAGACTGATTCGAGGTGTGATTCCGTTCATGGTTTGAAACTACGGATGCAATGGCAATGCCAAAGGCCAATTGCCCCCCCGAGATTGTTATGGGACACAAATCGGCCTACATTCCGCAGGGGTTCGCGGATCGGGTTGCCCGCGTCGGCTCGAGCGGGCGGCGCGGAATGCCGTCGAGGGCTTGACGAAAACTCGCGAAACGTCAAAAAATTGGCGCTGGGCGTCAGCTTTCTCCTCGAGCGCGGGAAAGCTTGTAGGCGATCATAATGGATTTCGGATTCAACGAAGATCAGGAGCTATTACGCGATTCGGCACGAGCATTTCTCGAAAAGGAATGCCCGATGACTCTGGTCCGCCGTTTGATGGCCGAGGAGGAGGGACACGACCCCGCCCTCTGGCGCCAAATGGCAGCGCTTGGGTGGCTCGGCATGATGATTCCTGAGGAGGATGGGGGGATTGGATTGAGCTTTGTCGAGATGGCGCTGCTGCTCGAGGAAATGGGCCGTGTTGTCTTGCCGGGGCCTTTTTTCTCTACAGCGGTTTGCTCGGCGAGCCTGTTATCTGCGCAGGCGACAGGTCCCGCCGCCCGAGCCCTGTTGCCGGGAATTGCCGCGGGGGAGATCCGCGCGACCATTGCCTGGTTGGAAAGCTCGGGACAACTTGCCCCGGAGGCCATCGAGGCCGAATGGAGCCCGGTCTCCGGTGGCGTCGAATTGCGGGGAACAAAAGTTTTCGTCCCGGATGCCATCGGTGCGGACTGGCTCATCGTGGCCGCGCGGGAGGCCGGGAGCGAGGGGCCAAGCGGTATCGATCTCTTTCTCGTCCCCGGCAAGGCGGACGGCGTCACGATGACCGGTTTGAAGACTCTCGACCAGACACGCAAACAAGCCGAGGTACGCCTCGACGCGGTGCGGGTGCCCCTGGCCGATCGGGTGGGCGCCAAGGGCTCCGGGTGGCGGCAACTGGAGCGACTCGCCGACGCGGCAAGAGCGGGTTTGGCGGCGGAATCTTGCGGCGGTGCCGCCCGGATCCTCGAAATGTCGGTCGATTACGCCAAGGTGCGGGAGCAATTTGGAAAGCCGATCGGATCTTTTCAGGCGATCCAGCACAAATGTGCCGATATGATGGTGAAAGTGGAGAGCGGTCGTTCGGCGGCGTGGTACGCTGCATGGGCGATCGCAAGCGGGTCTCCGGAAGCGCATCTGGCGTCTGCCATGGCAAAAGCCTATTGCTCCGATGCATTCCGGGAGGTCGCCGGTGAAGGCATTCAGATCCATGGCGGGATCGGGTTCACCTGGGAGCATGACATGCACATATATTTTAAGCGCGCCAAAAGTTCTGAAGTCGCCTTTGGTGACAGCGTTTGGAACAGGGAAACGATAGCGCAGGAAATTCTTCCCGACGGGGAAGCGGAGATTTTTGATGAGTGATTCCGAAGGTGTAATCGAGTCGGTCTTGAAGGAAAATCGGAAGTTTGATCCTCCGGAAGCCTTTGCCAAAGAGGCGCATATCGGCTCCTTCGCGGAGTACCAGGAAATTTATTCTGCCTCGGAAAAGGATCCCGAGGGGTTCTGGGCCAAGATCGCCTCGGAAAGTCTTCACTGGTTCAAGCCATGGGACAAGACCCTTGAGTGGGAGGTCCCGTTTGCGAAGTGGTTTGTCGGTGGAGAAACCAACGTTGCCTATAATTGTCTCGACCGCCATCTGGAAACATCGCGCAAGAACAAGGCCGCGCTGATCTGGGAGGGCGAACCGGGTGATACGCGCACAATCACTTATTTCGAATTGCACCGGGAGGTGTGTCGGGCGGCCAATGTTCTCAAGCAACTAGGCGTGACCAAGGGCGATCGCGTGGGGCTCTATATGCCGATGATCCCCGAGTTGGCCATAGCGATGCTGGCCTGTGCCCGGATCGGTGCCACTCATTCCATTATCTTTGGAGGCTTCTCCGCAGACGCGGTTCGTGATCGCATGAACGACGCGGAAGCCAAACTGATCGTGACGGCTGATGGCGGTTTTCGCAGGGGTGGGGAACTCGCGCTGAAAGAAGCCGTGGACAAGGCAGTTGTCGAATGTCCGACGGTCGAAAATGTACTTGTGGTCCGGCGGACGGGGCAGGAAGTTGCCTGGACCGAGGGCCGCGACCATTGGTGGCATGACCTGGTCGCGGAGGCCTCCGTCGATTGCCCCGCCGAGTCGCTCGACTCCGAGCATCCTCTCTTCATTCTCTACACGAGTGGTACGACGGGAAAACCGAAAGGGGTGGTCCACTCCACCGGTGGCTATCTCACCCATGCCACCTACAGCTCCAAAATGGTCTTCGATCTGAAGGATACGGATACCTATTGGTGTACCGCGGATATCGGTTGGGTAACCGGCCATAGCTATCTGGTGTACGGCCCGCTCGCGAATGGAGCGACGAGCGTGATGTATGAGGGGGTCCCCAACCATCCCGAGCCGGATCGAATCTGGGATATCGTGGAGAAATACGGGGTAACCATCCTCTATACCGCGCCCACGCTGATTCGCTCGGTGGTCAAATGGGGTGAGGAGTGGCCAGCGCGCCATGATTTGTCGAGCCTCCGACTCCTCGGAACGGTCGGCGAGCCGATCAATCCGGAAGCATGGATGTGGTACCGGGAGAAAATCGGTGGGAATCGATGCCCGATCGTGGACACCTGGTGGCAGACCGAA
>DLYX01000579.1 GCA_003447545.1 Deltaproteobacteria bacterium
TCCGCAGGGGGCCGCGCTTACCAACGCTGGGGCTTGCTCACCACGCTGCAACTCGAAAAATTCGAGGATAATATCGTCCTGCCGCACGAACGAACCCTGACGGGGCCCAAGGAAGACCGCCTGCGCCTGATTCGCGCTTGCCGCACCAACCTCAGTCCGATCTTCGGATTCGTCGATGCGCCGCTCGGGTTGGACGAATTGGCCAGCGACGCGATTTCAATTGCCGACTTCGAAGATGACAAGGGCGTGCAACAGCGCATCTGGAAGATCACGGATCCCAAGGTCCTCCAACAGCTCGAAGAACGCATGGCAGCGCAACAGGTTTTCATCGCGGACGGTCACCATCGCTACGAAACCGCTCTCGGCTATCGCGACGAACGTCGGGCCGAAGCCCCCGGGGAGGGGGCGCAGGATTTCGATTTTCTCCTTTGCCATCTCTGTTCGACGCGTGATGCGGGCCTTGCGGTGCTCCCTACCCACCGCATTCCCAAGACGGCCCCCCAACTCGAAACCTTTGTCGATCGCTGCAAGACGCTTTGCTCGATAACCGAAATGAAGGATGGTCAGGCACTCTGGCAAGCACTCGACGCGCCTCAGGAAGGGGAACGCCAGCCACGCCTTGGCGCCCTGCTGCCCGACGGCCGAGCTTTATTGCTCGAACCCGGAGAGGGGGCGCGGAAAGAGCTTGCGGCGATTGCCCCGGAGCTGGCGATTCTCGACGTTACTTTCCTGCACAACGTCCTGATGCCGGAGATCCCCAACGATCAGTTCATCTATACTCACGATGAAACCGAAACGATCGATGCGGTAAACTCAGGCAAAGCCGAGATCGCAATTCTGCTTCCCCCGCCCAGCGTCGAAGACGTTTTGAGCATCTCGCGGGCCGCGTTGACCATGCCGCAGAAGTCCACCTATTTTTATCCCAAAGTTCCAAGTGGAATCGCATACAATCCTATCGACTAGTCATAAGGAGAATGAGCATGGTCTCAGCTTATCCCGGGGGTGTTCCCGAAGGGTTCCCCAACCATCCGAATCTGCGGAGCAATTTCGCGCCACTCCATGCCGAGCTCGACCACGCCACCCTCGAAACAACTGGTCGCTGGCCAGAGGAAGTCCGAGGCAGCTTCTACCGAATCGGACCCAATCCGGCTTTCCCCCCGCGGGGTGGCTTCTACCACTGGTTTGCCGGCGATGGCATGGTGCATGCCTTCCATATCGACGGCGGGAACGTGGCTTACCGCAACCGCTACCTGCAAACCGAAAAACGGCGCGCCGAAGAGGCGGCAAACCGTGCCCTGATCAATCCCTTCGACCCGACCAACGACGACCCCAGCTTCGCGGATCGAACATCCAATGGCGTGGCCAATACGGCGATGACCTGGCATCACGGAGCACTCTACGCTCTGGAAGAGGGCCATGCGCCCCTGGCCTTTGACCCGCTCAGTCTTGCAACGCTCGAGGTCAACGATTTCGGAGGGGCCCACGGTGGTCCCTTCAGCGCACACCCTCATATCGATCCGGCGACAGGCAATCTGGTTTTCTTCGGATACATGGCCGATGGCGTCGGCAGCGATACGATTTCGTGCGGAGAGATCGCCCCGGATGGGCGGCTGATCTACCAACGAAAGTTCCGCGCACCTTTTGCCGCGATGGTTCACGACATGATCGTCACCCGTGAGTTTATCGTTGTTCCGGTATTTCCGCTGACCTTCTCGATTGAACGAGCCCTGAACAAGCAGTCTGCTTTCGCCTGGGAGCCCGAGAAAAACTCCTGGCTAGCCGTGCTGCCTCGCGGAAGTCGGAGCGAAGAAGTTCGCTGGATCGAAGCGGACCCGGCCTTCGTCTTTCATTATATGAACGCATGGGACGTGCCCGGAGAGTCCGGCAAGAGAATACAGGCAGACGTTCTGCAATTCGAGGCACCTCCGCTCTTCCCATTTGCCGACGGCTCATTGCCGGCTCGTGCATCAGCCGAAGCCAGCCTGCACCATTGGGACCTCGACCTCGTCTCGGGCCAACTCCGCAGCGAGGAAATCGCCCCTGTCCGCGGAGAGTTTCCGCGCATCGATGAAAGTTTCGCCTGTGGCCCCTACCGGCATGGCTGGTTCGCCGGAGCGGTGGGAGAACACCCCCCCGGTTTCTCCAACAACGCTGTAGCGCATAGTGATCGCCTGCGCGGTGACGTCAAAACATTCTCTTTGCCATCAACCGATCTTTTGGGAGAACCCGTCTTTGTGCCACGAGCGAACCCGTCCGGCGAAGGAGACGGCTATGTGCTGACGCTGGCCTGGCGCGGAGAAGAAGATATCTCTGAATTGTTGCTCCTCGATGCGTTGCACGTCGAGGACGGACCGATCGCAACAGCGCGCCTCCCGCACCGAGTTCCGCACGGCTTCCACGCCCTCTTTCGACCCTGGTCCTGACGCGAGAGCCAGAGGCTCTGGTCGCGATCAAATATCGTCGATCAGAGTCAGGCGCACGGGGCCTTCGGCCGCAAGGCCCGCCATGGCCTGAACGATCTCGCCCTTGCGCTCATGAAAGTCGGGGCCAGGGCGTTTGAGTG
>DLYX01000466.1 GCA_003447545.1 Deltaproteobacteria bacterium
GTGAGCGCTCATCACGCCCTTGGGTTTTCCGGTCGTCCCCGAGGTGAAGAGAATATCCGAGAGGTCGTCGGGACCGATGGCCGCAATCTGTTCGTGAATGGTCTCGGCCGTAACGTCGTTGCTCGTGTCCAGAAAATCCTCCCAGGTATCAGCGCCGTCAGAGCGGCCACGGAAGGTGATCACCTTCTCGAGGGAGGGTACGTCCTGTTTGCGAATCTCGGTGGCATAGTCGACACCGAGGAAGTCACTGACCGTGCAGAGCATTTTTGCGCCACTATTTTGTAGAACGTAAGCGGCTTCGCCTGCCTTGAGTCGGGTATTCAGCGGGACGAGAACGCCTCCAGCGGATTGCAGGCCGATCGCTGCGAGGATCCATTCGGAATAATTCGGAGCCCAGATGGCCGCACGGTCGCCGGCTTGCAGGCCGGCTGCGCGGAAGGCTCGACCAGCTCGCAAGCTGCCTTGGGCGAGTTCACGAAAGCTCAGGCGGATGTCGCCATCTTCGATCGCCGAGGCGTCGCCGAAGCGGTCGCCGGCGCTTTGTACCAATGCGGGAATGCTGTGTTCCATCGATTTATTTCCTGTCGGGGAAGGTTGTGTCCGGTTTCGATAATTGAGTCCTTCAGACTTAGCGAAGGACACCGAGATGGGCGAACCATTCCTGAACATGGTTTGCCCGGCCACTTCATCTCATGGTCGAATTGTCCTGAGCAAGGGCCGGGATCGGCCAGGTTTCGATTTCGGGTATTGGTTGCGTAAAGAGCCTCGCCTCGGCGGCGGCCGCGAGATCGAGTCGCCGGAAGAAAACTTCGAGCTCGTCCATCCATCCCGGAATCTCGAGTCCGGCAAAGCAGGGGGGCACGTCAGCCAGTCGTTGGCGAGCTTTGTCCCATTGCCCCTGACAACCGCGAGGGTTGCCGCGACGAAGGTGCTCGAGAGACACGACGATATGGAGCAGGCCCTGCAAATGCCTCCGCCGTTTGCCTTCGGCTTCGCGCCAGAGATCTTCGAGGGACTCGTGGGCCTCGAACCATTGCCGGCTCCGGATGAGGTCGAGAGCGTCTGCCATCACACCGCAGACTGTACAGGTTTTGTGACCGCCGGCAGAGCGCGATGGCAGGGTGTTTTGAGCGGGGCTGGTTTTTTCGTTGCGACCCAGCTATAGTTGAAATGCAAGTACGCACCGAGACACAATGTCTTGAAGCGTGACGGCGACAACAGCACCTCTCGATCAACGACCGAGGTCGCGCCGTTTCTCTAGAATCTTTCCCGTTCCTGTTGTGTGGGTCAGAACCAGAGGCCGTAAAGGTTCCAAGAGGGAATCTCTGCGGCGGAGATCCACATTGTCAACGAAGAAAAAGGAAATTGCGAAGCCCGAGCTGGGCTTTGCCGGGTTTGAGTTGCATGCGTCCCTCAACAAGGGACTTCGCGAGGCCGGGTTTCTCGATCCGCGCCCCATTCAGGAAAAGACGATTCCGGCAGGAATGGAAGGACGAGACGTGCTGGGGCTGGCGCAAACTGGAACCGGCAAAACCGCAGCTTTTGCCTTGCCGATTCTGGACCAGAGGATTCGGAACCAGAGCAAGGGCCCAACGGCTCTGATCCTGGCACCGACCCGTGAGCTGGCCAATCAAATTGATGCCGAGATCCGCACGCTCGCCAAGTTCACCTCGATGCGCACGGTCACGGTATTCGGTGGCAAGTCCATCAAGATGCAGGCGCAAGCCTTGCGGCGACATCCCGAGATTATCGTGGGCTGCCCGGGGCGCGTTCTTGACCTGCTCAAACAGGGGGAATTGGATCTCGGACGCATCAAGACCGTGGTGCTGGATGAAGCGGACCATATGTTCGATATGGGCTTCCTGCCCGATGTGAAACGCATTCTTTCGGCCTGTCCCGATGAACGCCAGAACCTTCTGTTCTCGGCGACCATGCCCAAGGAGATCCGCCATCTGGCGGATCGGATGTTGCTGAATCCACAAGTGGTCGAGTTGGCGCATTCCGCTCCGGCCGACCGGATTGAGCATGTTCTGGCGCCGGTGCCGCAGGACCAGAAGCGTGACCTTCTCGAGTCGATTCTCAAGAGCGACGATTGCCAGACCGCGATCGTCTTCACCCGGACCAAGCATCGTGCGCGCCAGATGGCCGTGAAACTCGACAAGCAGGGCCATCGCGCGGTTGCCCTGCAGGGGAATATGTCTCAGGTGCAACGCGACCGTGCGATGGATGGGTTTCGCAAGGGTAAATTCGATATTCTGGTTGCGACCGATATCGCTGCTCGCGGCCTCGATGTGGCGGGAGTTTCCTATGTGATCAACTTCGATCCTCCCAGCACGCCGGAGACTTACACCCATCGGATCGGTCGGACGGGTCGTGCCGAGTTGAGCGGCAAAGCGGTGACTTTTGTGACCCGCGAGGACCGTGATTGGATTCGGGATACGGAGCGCTATCTGAAATCACCGATCGAGCGGCAGCAGTTTGATGGCGTCGATGCGGAGAACCTCGAAGCAGCGCCGTCGAAGCCGGCGGCGGCAGCCAGGCCGAAAAATCCGAACGCTCGAAAATCCTATGGCAAGAAGCCGGCCTTGCAAAAATCCCGTCAGCGAAAGCCTCAGCCAGGTGGTAGCGGGGGCCGTCGCGGTGGACCCGGCCGTGCTCGCGATGGAGCCAGCGCGAAGGCCGGCAATCGCAGCCGAGGCTGAAATTTGCGGGTGCCCTCATGGGCACCCGCAAGGCTCAACCCCGAAAGACCGAGATCTCGGCCGCGTCGGGCCGGTCCGTGTATTCAATCGTGGAGATATGGTGGGACGAGTCGTACTTGCCGCAAGTACGAACGTAGTTGAGGTAGCTCTCGGGGTTGAACAGAGGCCCGACGTTGTCGGCAAAGATCACCGCACCCGGGCGCAGTAATTGGTGTTTCTCTAGAGCCTTCAGATCTTCTTCGTAGAGATCCTTCCAGTGGTCGAGAAAAACCAGATCGAAGGGGCTTGGTAGGGAGGGAATCCTGTCGCCCGAGGCACCGGCAATGATCTCGACCCGATCGGCGAGGCCGGCAAAGGCGACGATATCGCGTGCCCCTTCGACGGATTCGGGGTCGATTTCCACGC
>DLYX01000377.1 GCA_003447545.1 Deltaproteobacteria bacterium
CTCCCCTTTCCTGCGATCGGCGGGCCGGATGATCCACGCACGGCAGGCGTGACCTTCGAGATCTTCACCGCGGCCGGTCAGCAAAACTCCTTTACGATTCGCACGGGGCCCTATGAGGGGGCCTATTGGCGGGCGCGCGATAGCAAGTCCCCGTTCTACAAATACAAGAATAAACTGGCTCCAGCGGGGCAGAGCTTCGTCCATAAATTTCTGCTCAAGAAAAACAAGGTCATCTTTGTCAGCCGCACTCACGAGATCGACCTTCTGCCCGCCCAGAGAGCCATGGTGGTCCGCCTCACGATGGGCCAAAAGGTACTGTGTTCGTTCTTCGACCAGCCGATCTTTGATGGAATTATTCCCGGTCGTGATTCGGATGCGACCAGTTTTTTCTCCAAAAGAGGCAGCGCCCCGAGCGACTGTCATGACGATACCATCGAGGCGATGCTCGCCGCGGTGCCTCTGGACTAGTTTTCAGCAGAGCCCTCGCCCCCGTGTCTGACAAAGATCGGGGAGGACCAGGCTCTCTCGCGCACCAGAGAGAGACAGGGGTCGTCGGGGTCGGCATCGGGACCTGCGGCGGGGCAGAGATTCCCCTGCAGGCAAGTGCCGTCATCGTCCCGGTCGCAGCGCATCGGGTCGCCGTTGACCGCGAGCGTGGGTTCCTGCAACGCGCGGACATAGTAGACCGTCTCTCGTGCCTCGTCCGTAAATTCCGAATCCTCGAAGCTGATAACGCATCCCGCCTCATCGGGCGGGCAGGGGAAAACGCGCCAGGGGTCTTCCACGAGATCCTGAAGCGGTTCTTCGGGATATTGCTGTGGTCGAATGCGAACCACTTCGATCCGGTCGACAAGATGACGCTCGTCGGAAGGGTGGTAGCACTCGTCAAGGCAAAGGTCGCGGAGCCTTGCGGCGGTCAGGCGATCGCGGGTGATTTCGGGACATCCCGGGAGTTGACGAAAATCTCCCACCGCTCGCACGGTAAATCGCGGCGTATCGCGCAAGGAGACATCGCTACCCATCGGCGTCAGGCCATCGGGTCCGTTCTCGAGATCGAAGTGGAGCAGAATACGCGGGCCGCTGGTACCGTATGTGCGGCGGGCTTCGAGGGCGTTGAAAATCGAGCCTCGATCGCGACCGTCGGCATGAACCGCGACCAGGCCGGCTGTATAATAATACGAGGCATTTCTCTCGGCCCCGGGATCGGCAAACGGCATGCTGCCGCGAATTTCCTCCGGCGGCACGGGGCGACTGCTGGGCGCTTCGGGTTCCGGCTTGAGACGGTTATGCCAGTCATCGCGGAGCCCGTAGGCATCGCCAAAGGCTTTTCGGCCGATCTCCTTGTAGCCGGCCCCTGCGCGGGCCTTGTGGTTGTCGCTGGAGCCGATGAGGCCGAAGCGAAAGGCCTCCGCGTCGGTAGACGCGGCCCCCGCGGGCCGTCGTGCCAGCCCGTACTGGGCACTCATTTTTGGTCGGTATTCCATCGCAGGCAGGAAGGTCCCCGCGAGCTGTCCACATTCTCCCCAATCGTTCGGAACCGCACCCGGCACGACCTCCTTGGCCAGGTTCCCGGGCAGTTCCAGGTACCAACGTCGTGCCTGTTGGATCCGTTCCTCGCAGGTGATTTCCGAGAGGCCTTCGCAGCGGGAGCGAATGATCTCGCCGGCTCGCCAGCAACAGGGCTCGTAGCCATTACGCGGCTCAGCACAGCTGACCTGGCCGTCTGCATCAATCTCGGTGTCTCGCAGGTCGCGCCATAATTCGCTGTTGCCGTGGCCCGAATAGACCTCAAAAAGTCGTTGCCGTGTCGGGTCATGCTGACCGTTTTTCAGCTGCTCTCCCAGGTCGGCGTCCGGCGGCGCGTGGATGCCCCACGCGGTGCCGTGCGGAATCACCAATGCCGGGTAGCCCCAGTCGTCGAGCTTGGCGAAAAGGTCGGCAGGATCTGGGGCCCCTTCAAGGCAGTCCGGGGGCAGTTCGCGGACGGGCACGTCCTGCGGGCAGGCCTCGAGGCCCCGGACTTCCCGGGCCCACTGATTGAAATCTAGATAAGGCCCGAGATTATTGGGGAAATCCCCCGCGGCCAGTCCGGCGCGGATGACCGCCCAGACAAATCCGGGAATCTCGACTTGCGAAAAGAGCCCACCGGCACCGGCCCCGATAGGGCGGGTAGGTGTCTCGTCGTCCTCGATTCCGGCCAGAAGAATATTTTTATGACCCCAATGCGTCCCTGCAAATGATTCCGGGCTGCTCTGGGTCCACTCCCAGCCGAGAAAGGCGACGGTATCCGGGTTTTGCGAATCTCCGGCGACGGCATTGCATTCGCGGATCGACTCGCGGGTCTCGGTCCATTGGCGCGGGGTGATCGATTCCGCGTGGTCATTGATGCTCCAGAAATCGAGTTCGGCGCAGAAGCGGGCAAAATCGCAGGCATCCGCTGGGGGGTGAGCACCCTCGCCCTGCATCAGGGGAAGGCTGAAAACGAAAGCATCGGCGGAAAAAGTCGTGTGGACGTGGAGATCTCCGAACAAGATCTGGCGAGAGTTCTCTGCGTCGAGTTCCTCGTTCGCCAGCACGCGGGCCTGCGCCCGCGCGGCGACGTGTTCGGGCGGCAGCGGGCTCTGCCCCGGCGTTCCGCGGGGATGCAGCTTCCCGGTAACCCCTTCGGAGAGAAATAGCGTCAGCCCGACGAGAGCCATTGCGAGCAGGCCCATGGGGAGGACGATATAGCGGAGAATTTTTCTCACCAGCCGTGTCTATGGCGTTCCGTGCGTCCCCGCAAGATTGCGCGGGCGGAAAGCCGGAAAGGCAGGGCGGAAAGCGCAATTGCCATGCGGATTGCTGGCGGGAAAAGTCTCGGATTTTTCTGGGAAATTTATCGGCCGCGCATTGACACCCCTCGGCCGCAAGGCCATCCTGCGTGGGCTGCGGTTGGCACGTAGCGATCCAGCAGATGAGGAAGCGGCGAGCTCGTCGCCTTGGTGGCGAGCGGCCGGGTCAGGTGGGGTGCTTTGGTAGAGAGGGAACCTTCGCGACAATCGGGACTTCTGGCAGGAGTCCGGCAGAGCTTGTCGCGGTTGACAGCGAGCAGTGGCAGTTTGGTGGTCGTCGATATCGGCTCGAGCGCCGTGAAGTTGCTGGAGGTGCGGGGCTCAGCGGATGCCTTTGAAGTCGTGCGCGCCGGCCTCGCGCCCGTGCCGGAAGGTGCCCTGGCCAACAATACGATTCAGGATAGCGTGGCGATCTCGGACGTGATCCGTCGCCTTGTCGAGAACCTGAAGGTTTCTTCACGGCAGGTGATCACGGCGGTTCCGGGGCCGGCGGTGATTATCAAAAAAGCCTTGCTCGAGTTACGTCCCGACGAAGATCTCGAAACGCTTTTGATGATCGAGGCCCAGAATTTCATTCCCGAAAGTCTCGAGAACGTGAATCTTGACTATCAGGTCCTGCGCCATGAGGATGCTCAGGCCGAGGTTCTGTTGGTCGCGGTTCGCAAGGATATCCTCGACGGTTTCACCGGAGCCATCCGACAGGCGGGTTTGGAGCCATCGATCGTGGATGTCGATTATTTCGCTCTCGAGAATATGTTCCTGCTCAACTACGGCTCGCCAACAGCCGATCAGAATCGAACGGTGGCTCTGGTCAATATAGGCGCGCGGTACTCGTCGATCAATATTCTTCATAATGGAACTTCGACGACCACCGGTGATGTGCAGGCCGGTGGCGGCGCGATTACGGATGATCTCGTCAGTTCGCTCGGAATCTCCTACGCAGAAGCGGAGCGCCTGCAAACCGGAGAAGATCTCGGGGCGGCCGTTGCGGAACGTGCCTTGCCCATTTTGGAACGCGGGGCGAACGACCTCGGCGAAGGTATTGTTCA
>DLYX01000639.1 GCA_003447545.1 Deltaproteobacteria bacterium
GAAGGTCACGTTGACCTCGGCTAGACAGCTCTCCGTTCCGCTATAGGAGGAGGTTCCATCGTTCCGTACGACGGCCTCCCATGTGACTTGGTAGGGCGAGGTGGGCAGAAGATCGCGGTGTCGCACGGTGACCGACGCGAGAACGAAGTCGATGCCGCGATCGCCGAAGGGGCCGAGGCCGCAGGGCATCGCTTCGATAACCGGCAGACGATCGGAGAAGGACTCCTTGTCGCCTTTGTCGTCCTTGTCTGCCTTGTCACCTTTTCTCCCGCCATTGTCTCCGGCGGAGGTCATTACCGTGGCGCAGTTTGCGGGGATGCGGATCTCTCCCAGACCGAAGCCCCGGTCGTCAAAACCGGCGAAGAAATCGGGGCTGGTGCCGTCGACGGCCCCGATGGTCGCGATGGTGCGCCAGGCGTTCGGCCACACGGACTCATGCCTCTGGATCTCGATGTCCCGCGTGAGGTTGGGGTTGAGCATGAGCTTGCGATGCGAAAATTCGCCGTTGGCGTCGGTCGTCACGCGGATGTTCGCGGGCGATCCCCACCAGGGTCCCCAGGGCGACTCGGGACCGGACATGGAAATCCAGCGCGAATGGACCCGGAGGACCTGGTTCGGGAGAACGCACTCCCGAACGCGGAGGCCGCTGGTGTCGACGCCGATCAACTGTGCATCGATGATCCAATCGGTGGCCGATGCCGGAGAGGCCGACACCAGCACTGTGGCCAGAACCAGCCCGGCAGTCAGCCGGGGCAGCGCGGTTGCAGATGTCCATTTCGCGAAACGCCTGGACCAACCCTCGAGAACCGAGGGCTTTTTGGATGGATCTCTCTGAAAGATGTCTGTTTTGGATGTCATTTTTCTCTCTCCTTGGTTGGCTTCGTTAGAAGAACTTTACAAAGGAAAGTATTGATAGGAAAGAAACTAAACACTGTCAACTAAGCACTGTAAAGAAAATGCAAATGCTATGTAATACGGGAACTTTTTCTTTTCTTTTTTCGCCGCCATGTATTTCTTCCGTAAAGTTACTTTCTAATAGTAAGTTCAAATGGTACGTCTGAAGCCAGGGAGAACTCGATGGCAAATGAAGAAAAACACCCGGATTCCGAGGCGCAGGCCTACCACCACGGGCGCCTCAAGGAGGCTCTCAAGACCGTCGCGCTAGAGATCGTGCAGGAGAGCGGCGAGAAAGGCCTGACCTTTCGGGAACTCGCCCGGCGCACCGGGGTCACGCACACCGCCCCGTATGCTCACTACAAGAACAAGGACGCGCTGCTTGCGGCTGTTGCCGCCGACGGTTTCCGCAAACTGGCCGACCGGATGGACCAGGCGGCCGCCGATCTCGATCCGGACCCTCTGGTCCAGTTGGCCGCGGTCGCGCAGGGCTATCTGCAGTTTGCCCTGGAGGATGCGGCCTACCACGAAATCGTCTTCGGGGCGGAAATCAGCGTCGACCGTGACGATCCGGAGCTGCGGGCCGCCGATGATGAAGCCTTTAATTTCGTGCGGCGGCTTTTTGTGTCGGCCCAGGAGGCAGGCGCGATCCGTGATCTGCCCGCCGACAAGCTCACGATGATTCTATGGGCCTCGATCCTCGGCTGCGCCGAGGCCTTGCGGATGGGTGTTGCGCAGAAACGCGGCATCGAAGATCGCGAGGAATTGATCCATCTTCTGCTCGACGTCATGCTCGGCGGACTCGCACCGCGCTGAGGACGCGCGATCGATGTCCGCGGCCTCCTTAACGCTGGCGCAGGGGCCGACCGCCGCTTTGAGGACACGCGTGCGGGCCGCTAAGGTTCGGAGCCTGACGGCAACCCGGGATGGGAGAACGGAAATGTACAAGGAACTTCACGAAATCACAGCGCAGCTCACCGGCGAAGGCGGACCCTTCGAGATCGCTGAAGTTGAGCTCGACGGGGTCGCCCTGCGCACCTACAAGAACGCGCCGGCGGATATGCGCCAGGTCTGGTTGGGGACCGCCGGCCACGGGGATGCCGATTATCTGGTGTATGAGGACGAACGGCTCACCTATGCCGAGTCCCACAAGCTGGTCGCGGCGGCCGCGCGCAATTTGGTCGACCGCTTCGGGGTGAAGCCCGGTGATCGCATTGCGGTTGCCATGCGCAACTATCCGGAATGGGTGCTCTCCTATTGGGCGGCGATCTCGGTGGGGGCGAGTGTGGTCGGTATGAATGCCTGGTGGACAGGACCCGAAATGGTCTATGCCCTGAATGACGCGAAACCGACATTGCTGATTGCCGACAAGGAGCGACTCGAGCGGCTGGAGCCGGTCCGCGATCAAGTCGGCGACTTTCAAATCATTACCGTGCGCGTGAGCGAGGGTGCGCCTGCCGGATCGCAGCCCTGGTCGGAACTGGTGGCGGGCGAGGGGACCATGCCCGAGGTGGAGATCGACCCGGATTCGGACGCCTGCATTTTTTATACGTCCGGAACCACGGGTGTGCCCAAGGGCGCACAACTCACCCACCGCGGTTGCACCAACAATATCATGAGCATGGCGTTCTGGAATGCCGCCTCGCCCGCCGCATTGGCCGCCGCGGGCAAGACCCGGGCGCCGGTTGCCGGCGAGGTCTCCTACCCGCCAGCTTTTCTCGTCGTGACGCCGCTGTTTCACGTCACCGCCTGCAATTGTGTGATGCACGGCGCCTCGCTCACCGGAGCCAAGCTCATCCTGGTCTATAAATGGGACGCGGGTCGGGCATTGGAACTGATCGAGCAGGAGCGCGTGACGACGATCTCGGGTGTGCCCGTGATGTCGCGTGAATTGATCGCCCATGAGGATTTTGCGAAATCGGACACCTCCTCGCTGAAGTCGCTCGGCGGCGGCGGGGCGGCGATTCAGCCCGATCTGGTCGAGAAGATCGAGTCACGGGTATCCAGTGCCCGTCCAGGGACCGGCTATGGCATGACCGAGGCCTGTGGTGTGATCACCATGAACTCGGCGGATTATTTCGTCGACAAGCCCGAGACCGTGGGACCTATTTTGCCGGTTTTTGAAACCATGATCGAGGGACCGGATGGCAAGCCGGTCACCGACGGCGGGGTCGGCGAGCTTTGCGTCCGCGGTGGTCAGGTGATCCGCGGCTATCTGAACCGTCCCGAGGCGACGGCCGAGAGCATCACCAACGGATGGTTGCATACCGGTGATATCGCGCGCATCGACGAAGATGGTTTTGTGGCGATTGTGGATCGGGCCAAGGATATGCTTCTACGCGGCGGCGAGAACGTTTACTGCGCCGAGGTCGAGGCGGCGATCTTCGAGCATGACGCGGTGGCTGAATGCGCCGTGATCGGCGTGCCTGATGATCGGCTTGGCGAAGAGGTTGGTGCGGCAGTCGTGCTGGCCGACGGTGTGTCAGTGGATGCGGATGCGCTGCGCGCTTTTGTGAAAGAGCGGATCGCCGCCTTCAAGGCGCCACGCTATATCTGGTTCATGGATTCGGCGTTGCCGCGCAATGCGAGCGGTAAATTCATGAAACCGGAGCTGCGCGATTCGCTCGATGTGCAAGACGCACAGTGAGGAGCGGGGCGACTTCGGCTGCGGGCTGGGTTTCTCGGTGCGAAATCGTGGCCGTTGGATGGCCATGGCCGAAGGCCGGCTGTTGAACAACGCCTCGAGGTGGTCTTTCTCTATTTCAGTCTGATGCCGAAATTGTCTTCGTAGAGGCTGTTGTATTCTTCGTCGGACAGGTCGCCTCCCATGGCCACCCATTGCTCATCCGACATGCGACCGCGCCCGGCGCGGATGCCGTGCGCGTCTTCACCGACCGGCCAGCGCAGACGATAGTCATCGGTCTCGATGGCCTCGCGGATGGTCTCGGCGACGGTTTCGGGTTGCACCGCAGAGACAAAGCCCGCCACGAACATCTTGCCGTTGCGTCGCATGAGGTCGACGTAGGGAGAGGTCTTGTCGTAGCGAGTGGCCGGCGCGGAATTCTCGAAGATCTTGGTCATGATCACACCAGGTTCGACATTGACGACGCGTACGCCAAACCTCGATACCTCATGCGCCAGTGCTTCGCCGGCACATTCCAGCGCCCATTTGGACGCCGAGTACGCCACCTGATTCGGCATGGCGACCAGACCCTCCATGGAGGTGATGTTGACGATGCAGCCCGAGCGTCGCTCGCGCATCGCGGGGAGGACAGCCTGAATGCAGCGAATGGCGCCGAAGTAGTTGGTTTGGAACATCGCTTCGTGCTCTGCCATGGGCGTGATTTCCAGAGGCGTCGCGCCGCCCATCCCCGCATTGTTGACGAGGACATCGATTGCCTGCGGGCCGCCGGCGGCCTCGATGGCGCCCGCGACCGAGGCGTCTTCGGTGACGTCCATTTGCACGACGGTCACAGGCAATCCTTCGGCTGCTTCGCGCAAGGCCTCGGATTTGCCGGGATTGCGCATGCCGGCGAACACCGAGTAACCGTTTCGGGCGAGGTCTATGGCTGTCGCCAGACCGATACCGGTACTGGTTCCTGTGACCAATGCGACTTTTTCGGTGCTCATGGATATCTCCAATCCTGTCTTTGAGGCTGTTGGAATCGGGGGAATTTGTGATGGTTGCCAGCGCTGCCGGGGGCCATCGACTGCCCGCCTTCGCGGGCTTGTTCGGGGTTGGCGCGGACCCCGCGGTCGGCAGCCTTGGCATCCCTACCGACCGCAATACGCAATCGATCCGGGCGCACGCCGTTCGGGATTATGGGCGCGGCCTTCTCGACGCAGACCGAGGGCCGATGTTGGCGCCCGTCGGGGACTCCGTGTGCGGTTTCTGACTTCAGGGCGACGTCGCACTCAAGCGAGCTCAATGCCGGGGTTGTCCGGGTGGGCGCGATAGAGAAGTAACGTATGGCCGAGTTTCTGGGCGATCTCGCAGCCGAGGTCGGCTTCGATGGCGGCCGCGATGGCATTTTTATCCAGAGGACAGTCGCTCGAGCGCCGCACCTTGATCAACTCATGAGCGAGCAGTTGCTCATCGATGGCGTTTTTCACCGATTCGCTGAGTCCGGACTTGCCGATCTGGACCACCGGAGGCAGTCCGTGTCCGAGTCCACGCAGTTGGCGTCGCTGTTTTCCGGTAAGCGGCATGCAAGCAAGGTAGCAGAGACCTGGTGGACACGCAGGTCAACTCGAAGGTCAACTTGATGGCAGCCTCTCAGGCAGGCTCGGAGGCTGGCTCGGAGGCCGTGCCGGAGGCGG
>DLYX01000504.1 GCA_003447545.1 Deltaproteobacteria bacterium
AGAGGGCGGTGCCGCGACGTTTTTCGAATCGTGAACTGATCGCGGCCGCGGTGGGCAGATCGCCGAGGCAGGCGACCGCAATCCCTGCGACGATCGCGATCGCATAGAATTGCCAGATCACCTGCATGCCACTGGCCGCGAGCAGGGCGAGGCTCATCAGGACCCCACCGGTCAGCAGGACGCCGCGGGGTTTTTTATCCGACAGTCTGCCGACGATCGGGCCGACCAGGGCTACGGAGGTGGCCAGAATCGGTTGAGCCACCGAGTAGGCGGTTCGCGACCAGCCGAGGTCCTCGGTGATCGGCTTCAGGAAAATAGGGAAGACATAGGCCCCAAAGCCCATGCCGATCTGGCAGGCCATGCAGGAGAGCACCAGTGTGAGATCCTCTCGTGATCGCGCTGGTGCTTTCGGCATGCTGCCCTCCGTCTCTGATCTGGGGGAGGGAGTCAACCGCTTTGGGCGGGCGAGGTCTCCTGCGTGATGACACGAATCGATTCGATCAGGCCGATCGCTGTAGTCCCGTCGGTGAAATGGAATCGAGCGGGGCCGAACTCCAGGCGCGTCGCCCGATCGGGTTGTGTGCGCAGTACGGCAATTTGTGGGCCTGCTTCGATCCGGAATTGCCGCCCGTCGCCCGCCGTGCAGGTCTCGTCGAGCGAGCCTTCTGGCAGCTGCAGGTTCTCACCCCTTCCATTCGCGTGAGCCAGATAGAGGCGACGCCCGGCGCGACGCCCAAACGGTCCTCCCGCCAGTGGTCCGGGCAGGCCTGTGGCTTGGAGCGAGTAGTGTTCGCCATCGACGCGCAGATCTCCGGTCACGGCGATTCCCAGATCGGTAGGGCGAGCCTCGCAATTCAGTTGTGCGGCGTGCAGAGGGGTCCGGCTCTGCTCGGTTTCGAATTGGAAGTAGCTCGCCGGCGCGGAGCTGAGATAGAGATGATTGTCGAAGTGGATCGAGAGGGTATCGTCCGACTGCTCGAGCGAGAAGCCATGGATTTCCAGCGCGCCGCGGGGGCGCCCATGACCGACAAATACGCCGACGCGCCCGTCGGGCAGGAAGATCATGAAGCGCGCGCCCATCGTGCGGTTCGGCATGAGCGCCATCCCGGCCAGCACTGCGAGGCCGGAGCGGGAATCGACAAACTGAAGTGTGGCTTGTTGCGGGTCTGGTTCCAGAACGGGTTTGGCCGCGGGTACCTCGATGGCGGTGGCGTTTGGCTCGGTCAGACTTTCGCGCAGCCGTTTGCGGAACTGATCGCATACAGAGCCTTCCCAGCGAAGCGGGGCTCCAAGTTCGAGTTGTATCGCATCGAGTTTTCCACGGGCGGCAATGCGTCGAATGGATTCGCACGCCTCGGGTACGTCGGCTCCGCCTGTGCGTCGGAATAATTGCATCATATTATTGCGATGCGCCGCCGGCCATTGTTCGCCGCAGGTGGCTTCGATGCCGTCCGCATCGAGGTTGGCGCAGAGATGCGCCAGCGGGCCGCGCAGGAATTCCTCGGAGCAGGTCAGCCGATCAGCATCGGCTTTCTCGTCCCGAGCGCCCAGCAGCCGTTGGCCAAATCCGAAGTCCACTTTCGACTGGGTGATATGCCACCCGTGGACCACGAGGATCCGCACGCGTTCCCGAGATCTCAGCAAATTTTCGAGGTGGGTTTCGAGTGCCTCGAGAAACACCGGAGCGTCCCGAGCTGTTTGATCGATCCGGTTGAGATCGATGGCGTTCCGATCCAGAGAATCGTTGATCAGAAAGCTGGCCGAAAGTTCCTCGGCGAGGCGCAAGCCGAGGGCTGCCGTCCGAAGATCGTTGCCTTTTCGCGGCCAGGAGGAAGGCTGAAGGAGATCTTTCTCGGAGATGCCGCCATGGGGAGCCAGCACGAGGATATTGCTGTCTCCGGTGCCCGAGACCAGCCAGGAAGGCAGTGTTTTGTTCACATCTCCTTCCAACGGGAACTGTCTCTCGCTTGCAAGTCAGCCAGCTTAGGGAGGGCCGCTTGTGGAGAATTAGAGCAATCGATTGACCCGTGGGGCCTTGCGCTTGTATGGGACTGGGAGCTGGGGGGGGCGCCATGCGAGGTCGAATTCGAGTCGGGTCCACGGTAGTTTTGATGTTGTTGGGAGTCGCTGTCGCGGCGCAAGGCCAACCGGCCGCCGGGGGCAGCTATCTGGAGTCAGTGGAAGATCCGGTCGCCGTCGGGGGAGAGGGCTCCGAGGTCGATTCGCTGGAGGCTCAAGCTGAGGCAATTGCCGATGGCGGGACTGCGGGGCTTACCAAGCCGGCGCTCAAGGCGATCGAGGAGATCGTGGTCAGCGCGCGAAAACGACAAGAATTGCTCGAGGACACCCCGATCTCGATTACCGCACTCGGCGTGGAAGAATTGCGCGAATCCAATGTCGAGCGTCTCGACGATATCGCACGCCTGGTCCCGAACCTGCAGATCGAGCGCGGTGCCGAGGGCTATTCCGCAAATATTGTCATTCGAGGCGTCGGCAATCCCTATGCTTCGGCGATCGCCTTTGATCCGGGCGTCGGCGTATACGTCGACGGCGTTTATATGGCGCGCGCCATGGGTGCGTTACTCGATATTGTGGACGTCGAGCAGATCGAAGTGCTCCGCGGGCCTCAGGGAACGCTGTTCGGAAAAAATACTGTGGGCGGCGCGCTGAATATCACGACCAAAAAGCCGACCGGCGAGCTGGAGGGATTTGCTCTGGTCCGTCCGGGCAATCGCGGGACGCTCTTTACCCAGGCCATCCTGAACGTCCCGATCCTTCGGGATCGCCTCTTTGTGCGCGGCGCGTTTTCCTCGAACCAGGATCGCGGCTTCTCGAAAAATATTGACACCGGCAAATGGTATAGTGCGCGCAACTCGATCGCCTTTCTCGGAAGTCTGCGCTGGTTGGTGACCGATGACCTGACGCTGGATGTTTCGGGTACCTGGTCGCGTGAGCATACCGGAGGCGCGGGTGGCCAATGCATCTTCATCCAGCCCATCGGTCTGGGGAATCTGGTCGAGAACCCGCCCGGCATGCAGGACCCATGCGAGGAGTCCACGCCGCGCACGAACAGCTCGAATGTGCCGGGACTGGTGGATCTCCCCAGCTATGGTGCCTGGGCGACGGCGAGTTGGGATATCGGCGAGTTGGGTTTGCTGAGTGACCTCAGTGCGAAGTCGATTACGTCGTGGCGCGAACAGAACCCGCGCCTGCGCTCGGATGTCGACCAGACCCGAGCGCCCGCTCTGTGGCGCGACAGTACCGGGGGTGGGCCTCTGCAGGGCGTCGCCGGCGCGCAGCGCCAGATCAGTCAGGAGCTGCAGGTGGCAGCCGCGGCCTGGGAGGACCGATTTCATATCATCGCCGGGGCCTTCGGCTACTGGGAGACGGGCACCGATGGCCAGGTGCTGGACGTCACGCCGATCGGGCTCACGACCCTGAACTTG
>DLYX01000349.1:0-2268 GCA_003447545.1 Deltaproteobacteria bacterium
GGTCAGCGAGCCGCCGGCTGACATTTCCCTGTGGACCGACCGCTTGCCGCGGCCGCTCTCCGGTACCGTAAAGATGTACTTCGACCGCAACCTCGCGGGCGAACTTCTGCATGGCGAAACTCTGCCGGATGGACTCCTGAACGTATTTGGTCGTCCCGCCACAGGCTACGAGGGTCTTCCCGTAATCAGCCTGACGGTTCAGGAGTACCGGAATGGGCGAATTGGCGGGACCTACGGAAATACCACCCCGACGGGATCCTTCGATAAAGTACTCTATCCGGGCAACTGATCCGACCGCTGTGTGGAATCAGATTCCACGCAGCGGTCGCAACGACCAGCAGAAAACGGACGAGGAGTCACCGCCTCGGCAGCGAGCCCTGCAAGTTGATTGTGAAAGCGGACGCATCCCCCGGGGATACTCCTGCTGCCCGGAGCGACTCCCGCGCTCCCGGCTTTGCGCAAACTAGCAGCTTTGGGCTAGCGTCCTGCAAATAATCCCGCGGCCGAAATCCTTTGCCAACCGCGAACAGCAACCAAGAAAGCCGATGCCATGAATCACCCTGTAGCGATCCGACCCGAGGACCATGCGATCTTCCAACCCTCCAAAATGGGTAAGGCGACACTTTTCGAATCCGAGCGCTTGCTGGTCGGACTCAATAGTTTCGAGCCAGGGCAAGAGCATGCGCTCCACGCGCATACCGGGATGGACAAAGTCTACCAGGTCGTCGCGGGCGAGGGGGAATTCCTTCTCGAAGGCGAAGAGGTGCCGATGTCCGCCGGGATTGTCCTGGTGGCCCCGGAAGGCGTACCCCATGGGATTCGCAATACAGGCAAGGAAAGGTTGATCGTGCTGGCCATCCTCGCGCCCGGACCCCGCTGAGGAGAAGAGAGGCCTAACTCTTGCTGCTGTTTTCGCGCACGAAGACCGGCTCCTCCGGCGACGAACGACTGTCGTCAAACCGATAGCCCATCCCTGTGAAGTCGCTTATGGCCGAGACCGATTTGATCCTCTCTCGGATCAGCCAGCCGGACATCGCACCGCGGGCACGCTTGGCGAAAAAACTCACGATCTTGTAGGGGCCGTCATCCTTGGCATCCAGAAATTTGGGCGTGACGATCCGCCCTTCGACCTCATTGGCGCGTACCGAATGGAAATATTCGTTGGACGCCAGATTGACCAGAACTTTTGCCCCGGGGCTTTCCGCCAGGTCGGCGTTCAAAGTTCGGGTGATCCGATCGGCCCAAAACGCATACAGATCCTTGCCACGACCATTGGGCAAGGAGGTGCCCATCTCAAGCCGGTAGGCCTGCATGAGATCAAGAGGCCGCAGCACGCCATATAGACCCGACAGGATGCGCAGAGTCTTTTGCGCATGGGTGTAGTCGCGACTCGTGAACGAACCGGGCGCGTCCATCCCGAGATAGACGTCGCCGGTAAAAGCCGTGAGCGCTGGGCGCGAGTTGTCCGGGGTGAAGGGCGTGTGCCACTGCTGAAAACGCTCGTGGTTCAACTCCCCGAGAGGGGCCGATATGCTCATCAACTTCGAGAGATCCTTCGCCGATTTCTGCGCCATGACCGAGACCAGCTCGCGCGAATCTCGCAGCATCCTCGGCGTTGAGGACTTGTCGGTGGCCAGAGGGGACTCGAAATCCAGCGATTTGGCGGGAGAAATAACAATCAGCACTCTTCGGTTTTACCGGACCAATGCCTGCATGAAAACCCTTGCCCGCCCGCCGGGCAGGCAAACGGCCACCGAGAGCCGCACGCGACCGTCGCGCCATCCCCCGAGCACCGGCGATCCACCGCGAGATCCCATCCCCTCTGCCCATCCGGGTTGCGAAAAGAACCCCGATACGCGACGCCTAGTGCTTGCCCTGCAAAGATGATTGCAGGCTCACCCCAGCCAAGCGAGAGCAGCCAATGTCGGAGAAACATACTCTTTTTGCCATCACGCACTCCTTGTATTCAGGAAGGGCGCGCTCCTACCTGATCAAGAATCAGATCCCGTTTCAGGAGCTTTCCACGGGCCACGAAAGCTTCAAGAACGATATTCTCCCGCTGGCAAAATTACCGACGATTCCGACCCTCAAGACGCCGGACGGCACCGTTATTCGAGACGGAGCCGCCATCATCGAATATTTCGAGCAGGCCACCGGGCATCCCTGCCAACCCTCTACGGCGCGCCAGAAGGTGGTCAGTTCCCTTTTCGACCTGGTTGGAACCGATGGCCTCCTGCGCCCGGCCATGCATTACCGCTGGAACTTCCC
>DLYX01000349.1:2567-3299 GCA_003447545.1 Deltaproteobacteria bacterium
CATGCATTACCGCTGGAACTTCCCGGACCAGAACCTCAGCTTTCTCAGGCACCATTTCTACTACTCCCAGCGAGACGTCCCGGCGCGTCCGGAGAAAACGGAACGCATGATGGAGAAAATGCGCTTTGTTGCGGGGCTCTGGGGGGTTCGTGACGAAACAAAGGATTTGGTCGAGTCACTCTATCTGGAGCTTCTGGCGGCCCTCGATACTCATTTTTCGGCCCACCCTTACCTCCTCGGCGGCAAACCCTGTATCGGCGATTTCGGCCTGATCGCGCCCCTCTATGCCCATTTGGGACGCGACCCCTATCCCGCACGAATCATGCAGGAAAAAGCAGTTCGAGTTTACCGTTGGGTCGAGCGCATGAACCGAGGCGACGCCGATACTCCAGAATTCTTTGAGGCAAGCGAAGACTACCTGCCCAACGACGAGATCCCTGCGACCTTGATCGAGACCCTGCGAATTCTTTCCGCCGACCTGCTGCCCGAGACAGAGGCCGCCGCAGAAACCATCAATCAATGGCTTCGGGCGACCCCGCCGGCACCGGGAGTGCCGGCCGAGCGCTTTCTCGGCAAGGCGCATTTCTCGGTCCGCGGTCAACCGATCGAGTCGGTGGCTCAGCCCTATCGATTCTTCCAATTACAGCGCGCACAGGATACCTTCGATTCCCTCACCGAACCTGAGCGCACTTCGGTGCGCTCCCTGCTGACCGACACCGGCCTCGCCGATCT
>DLYX01000152.1 GCA_003447545.1 Deltaproteobacteria bacterium
TTATTTCCGCCGCCTCCTGCATCGCTTCGGCGGGGACGCGACTCTGGCGTTGGCGGCGTTTAATGCCGGGCCGACCGCGGTCGAGAAGCACGGAGGGATTCCGCCTTTTCCGGAGACCCGCTCCTATGTCGAGCGGGTTGGCGCCTACCGGCAGGAATACCTGCGTTCGCGCGAAAAGCTTCCCCATATGGTAGAAAAGCGGAAGATTCCGGAATCCTGAAAGAGAACCATGTCCGACCCGACAAAAGACAGCTCAAGCCTGGCTAACGACTTGTGGAGCACGCCTAATTTGCTCTCTCTGGGCCGAGTTGCGTTCACCCCGCTGATGATCTGGTTGCTGACTTTTCCGGGCCCAACAGTGTCCGCGGTGGTGGCCATTCTCTTTTTTCTCGCTTGTCTGAGCGATTGGCTGGATGGGTATCTTGCGCGCCGAGACGGGATTATCACCAACCTCGGAAAATTTCTGGACCCGCTGGCAGACAAAATCCTGATTGTGAGCGGCTATATCATGTTGGCAGCGATGCCTCGGGACCTCGCGGTACCCGCGTGGATGGTGGCGGTCATCGCGTCACGCGAGGTTGCGGTGACCGGTTTGCGCGCAATCGCGCGCGAGGAAGGTGTCGTTCTCGAGGCGGAGTCTCTGGGCAAGGCCAAGACGGTCATGGAGGTCGTGGCGCTGTTCAGCTTGATGGTTCACTACACCTATGGTCCACTCGATTTTTTCGCTGCCGGGATGTGCTTTCTCTGGATCGCGATGATTTTGGCTGTTTGGTCCGGGGTCGCGTATCACGTACGTTTTTTCCGAAAATGGCAGGCTCTTCGTGATGCAGATGGTTGAGCGGTTGCGCGGCGGTTGGAGCGTCGGTAGTACGGTACTCATGGCCGATGCAAGGTCGGGCACGCCAGTGATAGCTAGGTCCTGCGCAAGAGAGGATCGCGAATTCCGCCAGGCCCGGAAGGGAGCAACGGTACCGATAATTTCTCTGTGCCGCGGGGGTGCCTAGCTATCACTGACGTTCTCGAAAGGTCCGCTGGAGGTTCCAAGCGAAGTCCGGGCAAGACCGGAAAGGCGGTTTCCTCCGCAGCAGAGCCCTATGAGGTTCTGGCCAGACGGTCTCGCCCCCAGCTCTTCGCCGAGGTGGTGGGGCAAGATCATGTGACCCAAACTCTGGCGAATGCCGTCGACGGAGGCCGGTTGGGCCACGCCTTTGTCTTCAGCGGAATGCGCGGTGTTGGCAAGACGACCACGGCCCGGATCCTCGCGAAGGCTTTGAATTGCGCCGAAGGGCCGACCTCGACACCCTGCAATATCTGCGAGCATTGCGTGGAGATCACCGAGGGGCGTTCGCTGGATGTCTTCGAGGTGGATGCAGCTTCGCAGACCGGCATCGATGCCACTCGCGAACTTCTGGAAACCGTCAAGTACCAGCCAGCCGCGGGGCGCTTCCGTGTCTATATCATTGACGAAGCGCATGGCTTGTCCCGACAGGCAGTGGACGCGTTCCTCAAGACCCTCGAGGAGCCACCGCCGCATGCCAAATTCATTCTGGCGACGACGGCACCGCAAAAGCTCACCTCCACGATCCTCTCGCGCTGTCAGCGTTACGATTTTCGCTCGGTTTCGGTTGTCGAGGTTATTGGTGCGTTGGCGGCAATGGTCGAAGGTGAAGGGAAGAGTGCGGATGAATCGGCTCTGGCGATCCTCGCCCGAGAGTCCGGGGGTAGCTTGCGCGATGCGACGTCTCTTCTGGAACAGGTTCTGGCCTATGGCGCCGGTCATATCGATCCCTCGATGGTTCATGCCGCCCTCGGAATCCCGGATCGGGAAGCGTTGCGAGCGGTGGTGGCCGCCCTGCAGTCGCGTGATGCGGCGACGGTCCTTGGGGTGGTGGATGATCTGGTCGGTCAAGGCGCGGATCTGGCGCGGTTCGCTCTCGACTTGCTCGAGGAGCTTCGCCATCTGACCGTGCTCAAAGTTGCCTCGGCGGCGACTCTTGTGGACCTCAGTCCGCCGGAAATCGCGGCACTGGAGGAGATGGCGAGGGAAATCCCGGCGGACGATCTCCAGCGGTGGTTCCGCATCTTGCTGCGTGGGCAGGAGGAATTGGGTCGAACAGCTGCGCCCCGACTGGTTCTTGAGATGGCGCTTGTGGAGATGGCGACTCTGGCCGAGATGGTTCCGGTCGATGAGCTTGTCGCACGGCTTGAAAAACTTGCCTCTGGTGGCGGTGGCCAAATTGGTGGGAGCGGTCAGGCTGGCGGACGCGCTAAAGCGAGCGCGGGCGGTCGCGGTGCTGTCGCCGGCGAAGGCCGGGCCGATGCGGACCGGCCTTCGAATCGTTCTGCTGGAACGAGGACCGCATCTCCGACGGGTTCCGATGGAACAGCCGCGAGGACCGAGCCTGCGCAGAGCGGCAAACCCACGGGCAGTGGCAATGGCGCCACGGTAGCCAAAGCGCCGTCGCCGTCTGCCGGAACGCCGCCTCAGACGGGCTCGGCTTCGCGGGCGTCTCAGGCGCCGAACGCGCGAGCTTCGGGTTCGCCTCCGGAGGCAGCAAAGGCTTCTCCCGAGCAACCTCGCTGGAAGGGTGTGGTGGATTCGCTCCAGAAGGAAAAGGCTTCGCGCTTTTTTCGGCTATCCTACAGCCGCCTTCTTGAGGTGGCCGAGGGTGAATTGAAAGTCGGAGTTACCGGACAGGATGCGGTGACGGCACTGACCAACCCGGAAGTCCGCGCCGATATCGAGAAGGCGATTGCCAACGCTTTCGGGAAGTCTCTCCGATTTTCGCCGGTCGTCCTTGAAGAATCGGGGGCAGTGCCGCGTGTGGCCGATCTGGAAAAGGAAGCTCGGCAAGATCCGGTCGTGAAGTTGGGACTGGAATTGCTGGACGGGAAAATTGAGGCTGTATTGCCTCGAGAGAAACGCGGGGAGTAGGGAGCGATGGCCAAACCTTTTGATCTGGGCGGGATGGGAAATATTCTCGAGCAGGCGCGGACCATGCAGGATCGCTTGCAGGCAATGCAGGAAGAGGTGGGTGCGCGCACGGTTGAGGGTACCGCAGGCGGTGGCATGGTGCGGGTAGAGGTTTCCGGAAAGTTGGAGATCCGCAGGATCACGATCGAAGATAGCGTATACGCGGACGACGATCGCGAGATGCTGCAGGATCTTGTAGCTGCGGGCGTGAACGATGCGATTCGCAAGGCCCAGAAGATGATGGCCGACGAAATGACGCAACTGACTGGCGGAATCTCACTGCCGGGG
>DLYX01000652.1 GCA_003447545.1 Deltaproteobacteria bacterium
AGCCCCAGCGTCGGTAAGCGCGGCCCCCTGCGGAGAATCCCTGGCAGGAGAGAAACATGGAAGCCTCCTCTTCCCGCGCGATCAGACCACGAGTCTTCCAGTCCGCGAGCAGGTCGGCCGCCGCAGTATATTTCTCTTCACCGCGGGGCAGAATGACGTGGATCGCTCCAGCCTCGCGCCGGGCCGCCAGCGACTCACGCTCCTCGGGACTGATCACATCGTAGGGTGGGGCGATCAGCTCGGCGAGCGGTCCTGCGGTCTCGGTGTAACGGAAAGGTCGGAAAGGTCGAATGACAGCCACGAATTCCTCCAGAGATGACGCCTCACGCGCCCAAAAGGGTCCCGAAAAAGAACCATTGCTCTTCTAGCGAAAGAGGAGATTCGATCCAGTCACCCGGACCGCTTTTCTGGCGGCCTAATCGAGCTTCTGGCGCAGGGATTCTTCGGAAATGGGTCCACTGCGAAGGATTTTCAGGGGTGGGCCGGGAATGACGACCGTCGAGGCCTCCCCGTCACGAGGACCATCATCGAGGTATACGGCAACATCCTTGTCAAAATAGGCGCGAGCGCCGCGAGCTCCCGGTGCGGGGGGCAGCCCGGTGGGATTCGCGCTGGGGGCGCAGATGGGGCGGCCCAGCTCGCGAGAAAGTCGCGCGGCGACAGGATCGCTGCTGACCCGGAGGCCGATGGTTTGATCTCCCACGATCGCTTCGGGCAGGTTTTCCCGGGCGGGAAGCACCAGAGTGAGGGGCCCTGGCCAGTAGCTCTCGGCGAGTCGAGTTGCTGCGGGGGAGAAATCGGAAGTCAGTTGGTCGGCCATGGAAGTTTCCCCGAGAATCACGGCCAGGGGCTTTCCGGCCGGTCGCTTTATGGCGTCACATAAGCGCGCCACCGCTTCCGGGTTGAGCGCATCACAGCCGATGCCGTAGAGAGTTTCGGTCGGAAAGACGATCAATTCGCCGTTGCGAAGGGCTTCCAGGGCCTGTTGGATTTGTTCGTCGGTCGCGCTCATGGAGATTTCTCCTCAAAGGGCTCGATGGCCAATATCGCGCCGGAACTGAAGGCCCGGCCAGGAAATCTTGTCGCACGCTTCGTAGGCTCTTGCGACCGCTTCGCCGATGGAGTCCCCCAGGGCCGTGACTCCGAGCACGCGGCCGCCCGCGGTTTCCACGGTGCCGTCCGGTCCGTCCTTGGTCCCTGCGTGAAAAACAAAGGAATCTTCAACCTCTGCGGCTTGTTCGAGCCCGTGAATCGTATCGCCTTTGGTGGGGGTCCCCGGGTAGCCAGCCGCGGCGATGACCACGCAGGCTGCGGGCCGGGGGTCCCATTCAATCGAAATTTGGTCGAGATGCCCGTCGATCACAGCATCGATGAGGTCGATCAGATCGGTACGCAGACGCATCATCAAAGGTTGGCACTCGGGATCCCCGAACCGAACGTTGAACTCAAGGACTCGGATTCTTCCCTCATGGATCATCAATCCGGCGTAGAGAACGCCTTTGAAGATAATCCCGCGGGCACGCAGTGCCGCGACTACGGGTTCGCAGACCTCGCGCGTTGCCTTTTCGAAGATTTCTTCGGTGACTATCGGTGCGGGGGAGTATGCGCCCATGCCACCCGTATTGGGGCCTGTGTCGCCTTCACCGATCCGTTTATGATCTTGCGAGGAAGCGAGAGGGAGGACGTTCTTGCCATCGACCAGAGCGATGAAGGAGGCTTCTTCTCCGAGGAGCATTTCCTCGATCACCACCCGCGCTCCGGCATCGCCAAAGGCATTATCGACCATGGCTTCGTCTACGGCCTGATGGGCTTCATCCGTGGTGGCGCAGACGGTGACGCCTTTGCCGGCAGCCAGTCCATCGGCCTTGACCACGATCGGAGCGCCTCGTTCCTTGATATAGGCGTGTGCTGCGGCTGCATCGACAAAGGTCCCGTGTGCAGCGGTGTCGACGCCCGCTTCCAGCAGAATTTCCTTGGTAAAGGCTTTGCTTTCCTCCAGCCGCGCTCCCTCGCGTCCGGGGCCGAAGATCCGCAGCCCGCGGGACTCGAAAAGGTCCACGATGCCTTCGGTCAGAGGTGCTTCAGGGCCCACAACGGTCAGGTCGACCCCTTCTTTTTCCGCAAATGCCGCGAGCTCCTCGGCATCCAGACCTCCGGGCACGTTGCCCGTTGTCCCACCATTTCCGGGGCGACACAAAACCTGAGTCACCCTCGGGGATTGGCTGATCTTCCAGGCCAGAGCATGCTCACGGCCGCCGCCGCCGATAATGAGTACCTTCATTTCAGTGCCGGAAATGCCGGGCGCCGGTAAGCACCATGCTGACGTCGCGCTGGTCGGCGAGTTCGATTGCGGCATCATCCCGCACGCTGCCGCCTGGCTGCACGACTGAGGTGGCCCCCGCATCGAGAGCCAGGGCCACTCCGTCCGGGAAAGGGAAGAATGCGTCGCTGGCGATTGTGCTACCGGCGAGCGAAAGTCCTTGCCGTTGGGCGGATTCGATCGCGATGCGCACGGCATCTACCCGAGACGTCTGTCCGCCGCCGACGCCCAGAGTTCGATCGGCGGTACAGAAAACGATCGCATTGGACTTGATATGCTTCACGACGCGCCAGCCAAAGTCCATCGCCTGAAGTTCGGTTGCGGAAGGCGCCTTGCGCGTCGCTACATTTGAGGTGTGGACGTCTTCCACGCTCTGGTCTCGTTCCTGCACCAACCAGCCTCCGAAGACCCGACGAATATCCGCCTCGTCGGTAGGCGTCGCGGCGACATTCCAACGCATCAAGCGACGGTTTTTCTTTTTCTGCAAAAGAGAAAGTGCTTCTTCGGTGAAATCGGGAGCGATGAGGACCTCGGTAAAAATTTCATCGACGGTCTCGGCCAGTTGCAGATCCCACGTCTGGTTGCAGATCAGAATACCGCCAAATGGAGATTCCGGATCTGTGGCAAAAGCTTTTTCATAAGCCTCTCTGGGGTTGGCGCCGGCACCGACGCCACATGGAGTATTGTGCTTGAGGATCGCGACGACCGCACGTTTCTCCTGTTGGAAATCGCTCATCAATCGCAAGGCCGCGTCGATGTCCACGATATTATTATAGGAGAGTTCCTTGCCGTGTAGTTGCTCGAGAAGTTCGCTGAGGTTCCCGTAAAGAGCTGCTTTCTGTGCAGGGTTTTCGCCGTAGCGCAGGTTGGCCTCGCGGGTCAGCGGGAGATGCAGCGTTTCTCCGAAGGGCTCGTCGGCGCTGGTCTGCAGGTTGCCCAGATAATCGGCAATCATGCCATCGTACGCCGCGGTCGCTGCGTAGACCTTGCGGGCCAGGGTGGCTCGCGTTTCGTGGGTGGTCGCGCCTCCGCTCGCTTTCATCTCATCGAGAACGACGGCGTAGTCTGCGGGATCAACCAGGACGGTTACCGCCTCATGGTTTTTGGCCGCCGAACGGAGCATCGAGGGACCGCCGATATCGATATTTTCGATGGCTTCCTCAAGAGTGCAGCCGCGAGCGGTGACCTCTGCGAAGGGGTAGAGATTGACGCAGACGAGATCGATCGGAGGAATATCGTGCTCGGCCATGGCAGCCTGATGGCTGTCCAGATCACGCCGTCCGAGAAGGCCCCCGTGGATTTTGGGGTGGAGCGTTTTGACCCGCCCATCCATCATTTCGGGGAAGCCGGTATGCTCCGAAACTTCTTTGACTTCCAGTCCGGCCTCCCGCAGCATTTTCGCGGTACCGCCGGTCGAGAGCAGTTCCACGTTATGGGCGGCGAGGCCCTGAGCCAATTCCAGGACACCATTTTTGTCGCTTACGGAGAGCAGGGCTCTCCGGATCGGGGCGTTCGAACTCATCTGCCTTGTCTCTCCTCAACCAAAGGGTTCAATATAGGTGCGTGGGACGGTGTTCCCGACGCGGGTCAATAACTCGTAGCCAATCGTACCGGCACGCTCGGCAAGTTCCATTACATCGGGAGCACCTTCCGCGGTGCCACCCCATAAAGTGACTTCATCTCCCGGTTTGACGCTGCCGGCAGCTGTCACATCGATCATTGTCTGGTCCATCGAGATGGTGCCCACGACGGGTGCCAGGCGACCGCGGATCATCGTATACCCGCGGTTGGAAAGAGAGCGCAGGTAGCCCTGGCCGTAGCCGATGGGGAGGACCGCGATCCGGCTGTCGCGCGGGGCACGCCAGGTGTGCCCGTAGCCAATCCCGTCGCCGGCGGTGACTTTGCGTACCTGTGCGACACGGGTGATCACTTCCATCACGGGCTTGAGAGACGCACGCGACGCATAGCCGGGGTGGGGCAGTCCGCCGTAGAGGGCGATTCCCGTCCGGACCATATCGAGATGGGTACCGTTCTCGGCAAACAGGCCGGCGCTTCCCGCGAGATGCCGCATCGGCAGGGGAATGCCGAGCCTGGAAAGATTTTCGCAGGCGGCCAGAAGTTCGACCTTCTGGGCCTCGTGACTCTCGTGTCCCGGGCTGTCACCGTGGGCAAGGTGGGAATAGGCTCCTGCGACCACAAGACCGCTGCCGTCGAGGAGTTTGGGCAGGCCGGCGAGTTCAGCCGGAGAAAAACCGATGCGGCGCATGCCGGTGTCAATTTTCAGGTGGACCGGCAAGCGTTGGTCCTTGTCGACGACTTCGCGCAGGGTTCGAGCGGCATCCACGGAGCCCAGAGTCGCGGTCAGCCCGAGGCGAATCGCTTCGGAGGTCTCGGCGGCTGTGAGGTCTCCAAAAACAAGAATCTTGCTCGGAATCCCTGCGTCGCGCAGCTGAGAGGCTTCCTCAACCGAGGCGACGGCAAGTACCTCGACGCCGCAGCGGACGAGGTGCCGAGCGACGGGCACGGCCCCGTGGCCGTAGGCATCGGCTTTGACCACGGCGCAGAGCTGCACGCCCGGCCCCGTGATGCGTCGGATTTCAGCTGTATTGTGGGAGAGGGCTGCCAGATCGATTCTCGCGACCGCGCGTCGGTTTCCCAACCCTTTTGCGGTGCGATCTGCCATCGCGAGACCTGAAGACGCCTGAGCCACGTGCAAAACTACTCACCCAGACGCCCCTTGTAAAGATGGACAGACGGCCTTCGTTGGAGGAATTTGGGTCGGGAAGTTGCACTTTTTTGCGAGACTCCTAGGCTTCTCTACGTGAAGCTCCAATTAAACGGCGAGAGTCGAACCTTCCCGGAAGGGATTTCGCTGGTCGACCTGATTGTGCACCTGGATCTTGCCGACCGCCGCGTTGCGGTGGAATGTAACCGTGAAATCATACCTCGAGATCGCCATGCGGAGCATATTCTTGTCGCAGGCGATATTGTCGAGGTTGTACAATTTGTGGGTGGGGGATGAATTCGGAAGACCAAATCGAGGATCCGCTGGTCATTGGTGATCGGACTTTTTCTTCACGTCTGATTGTGGGCACCGGCAAATACAAGGATTTTACCGAGACCCGGCAGGCGATTGAGGCCAGCGGGGCCGAAATGGTCACCGTCGCGGTGCGGCGCGTAAACATCACGGATCCGGGCAAGGAGAACCTTCTCGATTACCTCCCTCTGGATCGATACACCATCCTGCCCAACACGGCGGGTTGTTTTACCGCGGACGAGGCCATCCGTACCGCGATGCTGGCTCGCGAGGCGGGTGTCGGTAATCTCGTGAAGGTCGAGGTCCTGGGCGACGAAAAGACGCTCTTCCCGGATGTGCCCGCGACTCTGGAGGCCTCAGAGAAACTGGTTCAGGAAGGTTTCGTTGTGTTGCCGTATATCACGGATGATCCAATCACCTGTCGCAAGCTGGAAGATATGGGCTGTGCCGCGGTGATGCCTCTGGCGGCACCCATCGGTTCGGGTCTGGGGATTCGAAATCCATACAACCTGCGGATCATTGTGGAGCATGCATCGGTTCCCGTCATCGTCGATGCGGGCGTTGGCTGCGCTTCGGATACCGCCAAGGTTTTCGAGTTGGGCTGTGATGCCGTGTTGATGAATACGGCGATCGCGGGCGCAGACGACCCGGTTGGCATGGCTCGGGCGATGAAGTTGGCGGTCGAGGCGGGACGAGCCTCGCATCGAGCGGGTCGTATTCCGCGGAAGCTGTATGCCACGGCTTCCAGTCCCATCGAGGGGATGCTCGACTGAGTGGCTCCCGCCAAGCTTCGGGTGTGATGTTGGTCACGGACCGGCGGCGGTTCCCGACACCAAAGCCGGATGAGGCCATCGCTCGCGCCGAAGCGGAAGTGATCGAAGAGATCCTCGGCAGGGGGGTCGAAATCGTGCAATTGCGGGAGAAGGATCTCGATGGGGCAGCACTCCTGCGCCGAGCATTGCGGTTGCGCCAGATATGCGATGCGCATGGAGCTCGTTTGGTCGTGAACGGACGCGTGGATGTGGCGGTGGCGGCCTCGGCTGATGGCGTACATTTGCCGGTGGGAGGCGTCTCCGTGCCGGACGCCCGACGGCTTCTGCCTCGCGGGGCTCTGGTCGGATGTTCCGTCCATCACCACGAGGAACTCTCCCGGGTGGGCGACGCAGATTACGTGATTTTCGGCCCGATCTTCGAGACGCCGAGCAAGCCCGGGTACGGACCGGCACGGGGACCGGCCGGGCTGCGGGCGATGGTGGCCAGCGCGGCGATGCCTGTTTTGGCGATCGGCGGCATCGGGCCCGAGAACGCAGCCTGCGTATGGGAAGCGGGGGCGGCCGGGATCGCGATGATGGGTGCGCCTCTGGCCAACCCGGCCTGCCTTGACTCGCTCGAGTTCCGCAAGCGCCGTTCGCTTTTCAATCGAGAGGCTTGAAATCAACCTGACCTGTAGCCGGGTCGTAGAGGGCCGCGGCGATTTGCACCACGCCTCGCTTCGATGCTTCCGCGAGGACAGGACTCTGTTCCACGAGCGCCTGACAGGTTCCGGCGATATTTGCGCGGATCGCCGTTTTTGAATCCTCGATGCCTTTGACTCGCGGTCGAATCGCGCGGACGATTTCGCCGAGATGTCCCGGCGGTGTTTCCGGACCTTGTGCGGCGGCGACTGCGGCACACGAGACGTGCCCCATAACGACGAGCAGAGGAACGTGGAGCTCCAGCACGGCGAGTTCCAGACTACCCAGAGTTGATGAGGACTCGCCGACGTTTCCGCCCTCGCGGATAACGAAGAGCGCACCGAGAAGCTCGTCGAAGACAATTTCGGGAGCGACCCGCGAGTCGGCGCAGGTAAGCACCGCGGCAAAGGGGCTCTGACCGGATGCGTTGCGTGCGCGCATCGTTTCAAGATCGGCGGCACTCACAGCACGTCGCGCACCTGTGGCGAAACGTTGGTTGCCGTCGACCAGCATTTGCAGAGCTGCGGTCGCATTGGGCGGCTTCGGATCAGATTTGGACATAAGGATCGCCGCAGCGTGCCATGAGCGAAAGAGACACTCAACTCTTTCCGCTGTCTTT
>DLYX01000323.1 GCA_003447545.1 Deltaproteobacteria bacterium
AAGCAGGCGATGCTGCCCGAAGGCTCGGAATTGATTGACAACCCCGTCGGCACGGCATGTGGTTTCGCGCTGACGATCGGCAAGGCGAAGTTCTATTTCACACCCGGCGTCCCGCGTGAAATTCGGCATATGCTGGAGCATCAGCTGATCCCCCGCTTGCTGGCCCAAAGCGGTACGCAGGCCGTTGTTCGCCTGAAGCGCTTTCATTCGTTCGGCATGGGCGAAAGCCGTGTTGATGACATGCTCAAAGGTGCGGAGGACTTAGCAGAAGGTGGCGAAGTCAAGCTTGGTTTCCAGGCGCATTATCCGCAGCTTGAAACAAAGCTGTTTGGGCGTGGCCAATCCATGGAAGAACTTGAAGCCCGCATGGCGCCCATCGAAGCTGCGATCCGGGAGCGCATGGGCGCTTATATCCTGAGTGAAGACACGGATACCCTTGAAAGCGCCATACTGAAAGCGATGGCGGGCGGCACACTGGCCGTTGCCGAATACGGCACGAACGGTGCTGTTGCAGGCCGGATGGTCGGGCTGGATTCCGACGGAAAGGTGTTCAAGCGCGGCGGCGTTGGCGGCACCGTCCGTGCGCTCGGTCGGGCGCTTGGCCTCGGTGAAGCGCATGACCAGACGACATCCAGCACAGCAAAAGCCTATGCCGAAGCTGTCGCTGACACTTCCAGCGCCAGCCACGGCCTCGCTGTGTTGATATCGCCTGCCAATGAAGGCAATTCGGGCGAAGGCATGGTCCAGATCGCCGTCGCCCGAAGTGGCCAGGAAACCATCACCCGCAGTGCCTGCATTGTCGGCGGACCGGACCGGGTACGGAATGGCGGCGTTGAAATGGGCCTAGATGTGCTGCGCCGCATCCTGCAAGGCCTTTCCGCCGCTGACCCTGTGGACTTTGAACGTAAAGACGCGAGTTGAGTAGATTACCTGTATCCGCATTGCCCAAAAACAGGCCTCGACTTAAGCCCCTGCGGCTTTAAAGCCCTTGAGTAGCAAGGATTGTGGCCTATATTGCGCCGCAACACGGTCACACAATTTTGTTAGAGACGCGGGAGCGGCGCTGAGCGCCCTGGTCGCGCCTGGAATGGTTTAGCCCAATGGATATCCGCAATATTGCGATTATCGCGCACGTCGATCATGGCAAAACGACTCTCGTTGATTGCCTGCTAAGGCAGTCCGGCTCCTTCCGGGAAAACCAGCGCGTTGCTGAACGCGCCATGGATTCTAACGATCTGGAGCAGGAACGCGGGATCACCATCACGTCCGCGGCGACGACTTGTGAGTGGGACGACCACCGGATCAATATCATTGATACCCCGGGCCACGTTGACTTCACGATGGAAGTCGAACGTTCACTTCGCGTGCTGGATGGAGCTGTGGCGCTGTTTGATTCGGTCGCAGGCGTCGAGCCGCAGTCCGAAACCGTCTGGCGTCAGGCCGACAAATACGATGTGCCTCGCATTGCTTTTATCAACAAGATGGACCGCGTGGGTGCTGACTTCGAGATGAGCGTCGGAATGATCGAGGACCGCCTGGGATCAAACCCCGTGCGCCTCAATCTGCCGATCGGCGCCGAGGAAGACTTCGCCGGCGTTGTTGATCTGGTCAAGATGAAGGCCCTGATCTGGGACACCGAAAACATGGGTGCCAGCTACCGCGAGGACGATATCCCCGAGGATTTGCAGGCCGATGCCGACAAGTTCCGCGAAGCGCTGATCGAGGGTGCGGCCGAGGGCGACGACGCCCTGATGGAGAAGTACCTCGAGGGCGGCGAGATCGAGATTGACGAACTGAAGGCAGCCATCCGTAAGGCGACCCTCAGTGGCACGATGGTGCCCGTGCTCTGTGGAACGGCTTTCAAGAACAAGGGCGTGCAGCCGCTGCTGGACGCCGTCGTGGATTATCTCCCGTCGCCTGTCGATAAAAAAGACGTCGAGGGCGTGGACGCCAAGGGCGAACCGGCGACGCGACCGTCTTCTGACGATGCGCCTTTCAGCGCGCTTGCGTTCAAGATCATGGCCGACCCCTTCGTCGGCAGTCTCACATTCTTCCGCGTCTATTCGGGCAGCATGGAGACGGGAACTTACGTTTACAACTCGGTGCGTCAGCGCAAGGAGCGGATCGGTCGTATCCTGAAGATGCACGCCAACAAGCGTGAGGAAATCAAGGACGCGGTGGCCGGAGATATCGCGGCCGCAGCCGGACTGAAGGATACCCGCACGGGCGATACTCTGTGTGACGAGCGAGATCCCGTGATCCTGGAATCCATCGATTTCCCGGATCCGGTGATCGATATCGCGATCGAGCCGAAGACCAAGAGCGATCAGGAAAAGTTGGGGGTCGGGCTTGGCAAGCTGGCCGCCGAGGATCCGTCCTTCCGCGTGCGCTCCGATGAAGAGACCGGCCAGACAATTATCGCCGGAATGGGCGAGTTGCACCTCGAAATTATCGTCGACCGCCTCAAGCGCGAATTCAACGTCGAGGCGAACGTCGGCAAGCCGCAGGTAGCCTACCGCGAGACGATCGGTGTTCCAGTTTCGCAGGAGACTAAATTCTCCCGGCAGACCGGTGGACGAGGCCAGTTCGGCCACGTCGTCATCGACGTCGAGCCGCAGGAGCCAGGCGGCGGCATCGTTTTCGAGGACACCATCAAGGGCGGAAACATTCCGAAGGAATACATCCCGGCCGTGGAAAAAGGTGTCCGCGAAGCTCTGCAGACGGGTGTCATGGCTGGTTATCCCGTCGTTGACGTCAAGATCGTACTGAAGGACGGCTCGTACCATGAGGTCGATTCGTCCGAGATGGCGTTCAAGATTGCCGGTTCGATGGCGGTCAAGGATGCTTGTCGCAAGGCGTCGCCGGTTCTTCTCGAGCCGATGATGTCCGTCGAAGTTGTCACGCCCGAAGAGTTCATGGGGGACGTGATCGGTAACCTCAGCAGTCGGCGAGGGAAGGTCCAGGGCATGGAGCCTCGGGCCGGAGCTCAGGTCGTCAGCGCCGAGGTGCCACTCAAGGAAATGTTCGGTTACGCCACCGAGATGCGTTCCATGACGCAGGGGCGCGCGAACTACTCAATGCAGTTTTCACAATACGAGGCAGCGCCATCCTCGGTCTCGGAAGAGATTACGGCCAAGTCGGCAGGCGCATAAATCAAAAACTTAGGGTTGCGAGACTCCATATAGGGGCTCGCGGGTCGGACGGAATGTCCGGCTCAAACGGGGAGAGACTCAGATGTCCAAGGAAAAGTTCGAGCGCACCAAGCCGCATGTAAACGTCGGCACGATCGGACACATCGACCACGGTAAGACGACGCTCACGGCTGCGATCACGAAGACGCAGGCTGAGAAGAATCTTGGTGAGTACGCTGCGTTCGATAGCATCGACAAGGCTCCGGAAGAGCGGGAGCGCGGTATCACGATTGCGACGGCTCACGTGGAGTATGAGACGGAGGCTCGTCACTACGCACACGTGGATTGTCCGGGACACGCGGACTACGTGAAGAACATGAT
>DLYX01000507.1 GCA_003447545.1 Deltaproteobacteria bacterium
GCTCGCAAGCCCGCAACTCAATATCACGATTCTCATCTTCGCGGTGATCGTGGTCGGCTACACCATGATCGGCGGGCTCTGGGCGGTCCTGATGACCGACACCCTGCAATTCATCATTTTGAACCTCGCGGTGATTTTTGTGATCCCACTCTCGCTGGCCAGAACAGGTGGCTTCAGTGGCTTTATGGAAAAGGCTCCGGAGGGATTTCTCGCCGCCACCAGTGACCAATATACTTTTCTCTTTCTCGTCGGCTGGGTAGCCATCCACTACTTCATGATCGGGGCCGAGTGGGCTTTTGTGCAGCGCTACCTCTGTGTGCCATCGAAAAAAGACGCGCGTAAGAGCGCCTTTCTCTTCGGAGGGCTCTACTTGTTCAGCCCATTTCTCTGGCTCCTACCTCCGCTGCTGTGGCGGGTCCAGCAACCGATTCCCGATGGCACCGACGCCGACACCGTGACCCGCATGTCGGAAACCGCATACATCCTTTCCTGCAAGGCGGTTCTGCCAATCGGCATGCTCGGCCTGATGCTGGCAGCTCTCTTCTCGGCCACTGCCAGTATGATCAGCTCGCAGCTCAACGTCTTCTCCGGGGTCCTGACCAAGAACATCTACGAACCGCTCGCCAAGAATCCGGGCGAGAAACAGCTGGTGCGCATGGGTCGTCTTTTCACCTGCATTCTCGGGTTCGTCATCGCGGGCATCGCTATCGCCGTCCCCTATATCGGCGGTGCCGCCAAGATGATCATCTCTGTGACCCAGGTCATGGTCACTCCGCTACTCGCCCCCGCCCTGCTGGCACTCTTTTTCCGCCGCCTCGGAACCAACACCATCTGGGCAACCGTCGGGATTTGCTTCCCACTCGGACTGCTTGCCACCTTCACCGAGGCACTCGACGGCACTTGGATAGCTAACAAGACCTTCACCGGCGTGATCCTACCACTACTCGTCATCGCCGTGATGCTGCTCATCTCGAAACGCGAGGCTCTCGGCTGGCGGGCGATCACTGGACTGACAGCACAGGAGGCTGATAGGGAAACCACCCAGTCCAGCGCCCTGCCCGCCCGCATCGTCGGCATCAGCCTCGCGGTCTGCGCCGCCACCCTGTTCTGCCTCATCCCCCTCAACGACAACAACCAGGGCATGCTGGCCGGTTTCGGCCTAGCCCTAGCCCTACTCTCCTCACTAATGCTTCACCTTTCCCGCCGCATGCGGCAAACGACTTGATTTCCTCACATGATCCGAGAAGACCATCACGAAGGCCTCCGCGCCCCACGCACCGAAACAATCACCAGCGACCTTGTCGTGGTTGGCGGCGGCCTAGCCGGCACCTGCGCCGCCATCACCGCAGCACGCCAGGGAGCCAAGGTGACCCTAGTGCAGGACCGACCCGTCCTCGGTGGCAATGCCTCGAGCGAAGTACGTCTCTGGGCCCTCGGCGCCAACTCACACATGGGCAACAACAACCGTTGGGCGCGCGAGGGAGGTCTGGTCGATGAGATCCTCGTCGAGAACACCTTCCGCAACAAGGAGGGCAACGCACTGATCTTCGACACCATCCTACTCGAGAAGGTCCATCAGGAAGCAAACATCCGCCTCCTCCTCAATACCGCCGCCTACGAGGTCGAAAAATCCGGACCCAAAACAATCTCACGCGTCCACGCCTTCTGCAGCCAGAACTCCACCCGCTACGTGCTCGAGGCACCTCTCTTCTGCGACGCCTCGGGTGACGGCATCGTCGCCTTCCAAGCCGGTGCCGCCTTCCGCATGGGAGCCGAGAAACCAGACGAGTTCGGCGAGAGCTTCGCTCCGACCAATGGTTACGGCGAGCTGCTCGGCCACACCATTTTCTTTTACAGCAAAGACACCGGTCAGCCAGTCAACTACGTCGCCCCCGACTACGCACTCAAGGACATCACCGCGGTCCCCCGTTACCGCGATATCGATGTAAAGCACAGCGGCTGCAACTTCTGGTGGATCGAATACGGCGGACGCCGCGACACCATCCATGACACCGAGGAGATCAAGTGGGAACTCTGGAAGGTAGTCTACGGCATCTGGGACTACATCAAAAACTCCGGCAAATTTCCGCAGGCCGAAACAATGACTCTCGAATGGGTCGGCACCATCCCGGGCAAACGCGAGAGCCGCCGCTTCGAGGGCGATCACATCCTCATCCAGCAGGACGTGATCGAGCAGCGCCAACACACCGATGCCGTCGCCGTCGGTGGCTGGTCGCTCGATCTCCACCCAGCCGACGCCGTTTACTCAAAAGAATCCGCCTGCAACCAATGGCACAGCAAAGGCGTCTACGGCATTCCCTACCGCTGCTACTACAGCCGCAATATTGGAAACCTCTTCCTCGCCGGACGTATCATCAGCGCCTCGCACGTCGCCTTCGGCTCCAGCCGCGTCATCCTGACCTGCGGCCACGGCGGTGCCGCTGTCGGCATGGCCGCCGCCCAGTGCCTACGCGACCAACTCAAACCAGCCGACTTGCTCGATGAACTACGCATGGCCGAGCTACAGCGGAACCTCAACCGCGAGGGCCACGCCATTCCCAGCATCCCCCTCCTTGAGGACAACAACCTCGTCGCGGACGCCACCCTCAGCGCCTCCTCGACCCTCGAACTCGCCCTCATCCAGCCCGACGACTCGTGGATCAATCTCGAGTTTCCAACCGCTCAACTTCTACCCTTCGAACCCGGCTACCAACCGCGGATCACCGCCACCGTGCGCTCCCGAGAGGCAACCACCCTCAAGGTAGCCCTTCGGACCACCGAGAAACCCTTCAATTTCACCCCGGACACAACCCTTGAAGAGATCGATCTCGAGATCAAGCCCGGCACTCAGGACGTCGAGATCCGTTTCACCCACGGCTTCGACGAGGCCAAGTACGCCTTCCTCTGCTTCCATGCCGACGCCTCGGTCGAGATCCAGACCAGCCCTCTTCTCTGCACCGGCATCGTCTCCGTGCAAAAGAAATTCAACAAGGCTGTCTCAAACAACGGCGAACAGATCCCGCCAGAGGGCATCGGCATCGACCGCTTCGAGTTCTGGGTGCCGGCCCGCCGTCCAGACGGACGCAACCTCGCGCTGCGCATCGATCCCGCCCTGCCCGCCTACGATTTCGAACACCTCCGCAACGGATTCACCAAGCCGTGGATCCGCAGCAATGCCTGGGTCGCCGACCCGCTCGACGAGCAGCCCAGCGTGCACCTCAAGTGGGATCAACCGCAAAAAATCCGCTCTCTCTGCCTTTACTTCGACACCGACTACGACCACGCCATGGAAACCACCCAGTGGGGGCACCCGGAGAATGTCATGCCTCACTGCGTGAGAAGCTTCCGCATCCTCGACTACCAGGGCAGAACCGTCCACTCCTGCAATGGCAACCACCAGACCGTCCATCGCATCGAGTTCGAGGAAACCGTCGTCACCAAGTCACTAGAAATCCAACTCGACCATCCGTCCGCCCACGTTCCCGCCTCGCTTTTCGAGGTTCGGTGTTATTCTGAGTGACTAAATCGCCTGCTCAATCTGCTTGGATCCCAACCCGGCGGCAAACTGTTCGGCGTTGGCATCAATCTTCGCAACCGTCTCACGCAACATCGCCAGCACTTTGTCGCGCTGTTCATCTTTGATCCGACCCGAGATCCCAACACCCACAATGGGATTCGATGCCAAGGGCAGGGCGATCGTGGTATTGTGTTCCTCACTGTGGGTCTCGACAATCGCATGCCCTTTCTTCCTTACTTCTGCAACTCGCTTCAGCAGACCATCCACCCCCTTCTTGTCAAACTCGAGTTCTCGCCCCTCGTAAAGCCGCCGGATCTCCGTGTCGTCCATACCTGCCATCACCGCCAACCCAATCCCTGAGTCAGCCGCCGGCCAGTTGCCGAAGGTGCCGATCGCTTGCTCGAGCGGCGTCCCCCGCTTCGCGTGGTAAAGATAGTTCACTCGGCGGTTCCAGACCACCCCCATCGCTACAATGTGTGCTTGCTTCGCCCGCAGTTCCTCCAACGGACCAAGCGCATCACGGATAAAATGTGAGGAATACAAGGTTTGTGCCGCTAAGGCGTAAATCGCCGGCCCAGGCCCATATTTCCGGCTGCCATTCTGTTGCGTAAACCCGAGATGCGCCAAGGTCCGCAACAAACGGTGCACCTTGGTCTGCTCCATGTCCAGAATCTGAGACAGCTCGCTCACCCCAACATGTTCAGTCCGCGACACAACCCCCTGGAGGCAGCTGATTCCATCGATTAGGCTTTTGTTTGGTTGCTTCGGAAGCATGCACCAACTTCGCTGACCCCGGCTATAATAGCAACTCGAATATTGTAGGGGTGCCTACACTAGGGATTTTTTAGACAGGATTAACAAGATTATCAGGATTTTTTTCCAAGAAAGAAACCACCACTTTCTCATTTTGCCTCGTTTCCGTCCAAAAACCTCTCCATCGGTCTCTTCAATCTTGTGAATCCTGTCCCAAAACCATTCCTGTTCTCCCTTGTACAGGAGCCCTGGGGGTGCCTGTCAACCCTCTTTCCCATCCACTCCCGTCTCCTCAGCAACGTCCTCAGAGACAGCCAAAAAGGCAAATTCTTAAAACACACACCGACCGCTACCCGCGACACGATGCTAGGCACCTTGCATCGTGGAAAAAAAAATGGAAAAAATCGCGAATTCCCGTTGACAGATCTAATCAATATTGCTTTATTAGCAATCCGCTCATGATTGAGCTTTGGCTCTGTCAGCTGAATCCACCAAATACACAAACCTAATAAAAAATGAAAAAACCATACATAATCGCACTTTTCCTAACTGCGAGCCCACTGTCGCCCGCCGCGCTCATCGCCTATGAGGACTTTGATTACTCTGGCTCGATCAGTGGGCAAAATGGCGGCACCGGCTGGTCCGGAGCCTGGGCCGGCACTGGAGTCAGCAACCTGACGGCAAGCGGCACCGGCCAGAGCCTCTACTTTGGCCAATCTCCGGCCTTGACCAGCGATGGCAGCACCCACGTGTGGTCGGAATCGAACAAAGGCAACGAACGGGACTTCACCAACGCCGTGGATCTTGGGACTCAAGACTTTTATTTTACCGCGCTCGTGCGTGCCTATGCAGGCAGCACGACCGGTGGAGCTTCTGAGGCAGATCTGCGTTTCGAATTCTATGTCGGCGCTGGTGCCACCAGCCACATGCGGGCCAATGTAGGGATCGAAAACGGCACTTTGTTTGCCGCCTCCGCGACAGCCGGGTATGGGGCTGGAGATACTGCCGCTGGTGCCTTCGTCGATGACACCACTTACCTCCTAGCCATGAAACGCGTTGGGGGTACAGGCGGAGCGATCTTCGCCTCCCTGATTGAAGCCGACGGCAACAGCGCCACGCTCGCAGCGGAACCTGGCAGCTGGCAGGTGACTCAGGCTGGAGCCTCGGGGGTTGATTTAACATCAATCCGTTTCCTGACGAACGGCGACGGCGATGGAGGTATCCGCATCGACGAACTGCGCATCGCGACCGACTGGGATAATGCCGTTGCAGGTATCGTGGTTCCTGAGCCATCCTCCGCCGCCCTAATCGGTCTAGGAGGTCTCGCCATGATCCTACGCCGCAGAAAATAACCTCCCTTTTCTCATCAA
>DLYX01000237.1 GCA_003447545.1 Deltaproteobacteria bacterium
CGAGTTCTGATCCACGAGTTCTGACGGGCGAGTTCTGCGGGACGAGCCGGTCTCCTCGGGCTCCGGACTCGCAGGATTGCTGGCATCCGGCCCGGTCACCCCATGGGTGGCCGGGCCGTTTTATCAGGCCGGGTTCTCGGAGCCGGATGTCGCGGGGCGACCGGCTTGTGGGGCCGCGTGCGGATCGTCGCTGATTTCTTCAAGCTCCAGGCCGCGCGTCTCGGGAAGCAGGAAGAGCGCGAGGCCGGCAATGATGGCAAAACAGCTGACGATGCTCTCCACGGTGGGTAGCGAGTACCCCATGCTTTGGCCCCAACTGATCGACCATAAGCCAAGTGCTGCGCCAACCGTTCCCGTCAGGGTCATCCATCCCGCCGCCGTGCTGCGTTGGCTTGTGGGAAAGGACTCGGTGACAATCGCCCGCAGCATGACGTTGGCGGCAACGCTGCCAAACGAAAGGATGATCCAGAAGATCGCGAGCTTATCGCTCGAGACGTGAAAAAAATTGATCGCACCGAGCGGCAGCATGCACATCACGACCATGCCGACGGGGCGCCTGCCGAACCGGTCACCCAGGCGTCCGGCCGCGACGTTGGCCCAAAGCGGGATCAGTCCGCCGACCAGGATCAGCGCCGAGTATTCCCATGGCTCCCAGCCGTGCTCTTCCAGAATGAAATAGGGAACAAATTGCATCACGGCCAACTCGGAGGCGGCATAGATAAAGCAGGCCAGAGTCACCCCGAGCATGCGTTGCGGATAGGTGGTGAAGAGATCCCGAATGGGTTGGGCCCAGCCGAGAAGGTTGCTGGTGGGGCCTTCCAGCTCGTCACGCTGCTGCTGGATCTCGGCGAAGCGCTTGGTTTCCGGAACGTTGCGCAAGAAAAGCGGCAGGAAGAGCAGAGGCGCGGCTCCCACCAGATAGAGCGCTCGCCAGCCACCTGGGAGGACTTCGATCTGGCTGAAAAGGATCGCCGAGAGTCCGTAGCCAAGAGCGCCCAGTGCACCGAAGATTCCCATGCCCCAGCCGCGATGCTTGGCGGGGAATTCCTCGGAAATAATCACGATTGCGGTGGCAGAGAATGTGATGAACGAGACCCGAGCCAGCATTTGCAGGAGGGCGAAGACGAGGATCGTCGGGCTGAACGCGCTAGCCAAAGTGGCCAGACTCAGCCCGAGAAGAGAGGCCAGAAACACCTTGCGGCGCCCGAAGCGGTCGGCAAAAGGCAACAAGGCGAACGCCGGCAGCCCACCGAGCCGGATCAGCCCGGTCCAAAGGCCGAGGGTTTCTTCGGAGATTTCGAGATCAGCGGCAATGAAGCTGAGCGCCGAGGTGAGCAAGGAGAGGTCATAGGCCTCAAAGAAGACGGCCAGACCGACAGTTCCCAGAAGGGTGAGGGACTTGGCGTCAACGTCGGGGATGGCCCCGAGAAAAAAAGGAATCCACCAGGGTCTGCGCGTTCGCGTTGGCGGGACGGGGTCGGTGGGGTCCTCCGGTACATCAGACATCTTGCACCGAGGTTAGCGGGGGGATGGGAGGGCCTGCAACTTCAAACGGGCGCACGGTCGCGCAGGACGGTCATCCAGTCATTGTTCGGGCTGGGCTGGCCCCAGATCTGCTCGGTGCGATCCACGGTAGCGCTCTCCGCGTAGTGATAGACCATCGCGGCGCGGACCTCGCCAGCCTCGTGGTCTGTCGAGCGGTGCATGAGGTGTCCGTGGAAGACCAGCAAATCGCCAGGTTGCATCAGGACACGCTCGGCGCCGTCCATTTCGCGGTCCACGATCTCGACGTAACCAAAGGGGGCATCGGGTCGCGGGTCGGTAATGGCGTCATGCACTGCTTCGGTCTGCGATCCCGGCAGCACCCAAAGCGGGCTGTTTTCCGCCCCGGCCTCGGTAATCGCCAACCAGGCTCCGACCTGAAGGTCGCGATCAAAGGGGAAGTAGAAGGCGTCCTGATGCCACGGTTGGCCCAGGGCCCCGGGCTGTTTGAAGATGAACTGCGAGAGAAAACAGTCGACATCCGGCCCCAGAATGTCGGCCATGATGGCCAGAAGCGCGGGGTCTGTCGCGCCGGCATGGAAGGTCGGGTCGTCTCGGTGCAGGCGAAAGATCTTGGAGGCCCGTTCTTCTCCCAGCCGTCCTGGCTGGTCGAGGCGCGTTTCACGCAGGACGTAGGCCGGAGCGATCGATTCCCCGGCGACTTCCGCCCGGGCCAGTTCCACGGCGCGATCCCAGAGTTTCCGGCAGGTCGGGCCCGAGGCAAAGCCACGTCGCACGAAGAAACCGTTTTCTTCCCAATCGTTCTTCTCCGTTGGGGTGAGGCTGGTGGCGATGGGTCTGGTCACGATTTCGTCTCCGCTCTTTTCTTCTCTTCTCTTCTCTTCGCGATTCCCGGGTCTTCTCTATTCTTGTCGCGGGTCCGGGCTCCGTTCCTCGGGATTGGAATATGAGTGGCCGGCTCTTGACGCTGGGGCAGGTGCCGGAGAGACTGCGGGAGAAAGGAACTCTGGAAATGCCCTATCATCATTTGGCGTTCGCTTCCCATAATACTGAAGCCACGGACTGTTTTTACCGCGAGGCGATGGGATTTACGCTCAGCAAGGTCGAAGTGGGCCCCACGCCCACGGGGGGATGGTCCAAGCATTTTTTCTACGATACCGGCGACGGTTCGATGATTGCTTTCTGGGAAATTCACGACGAACAGATTCCTTCGCCGCCGACCACGGCGATCTCCACCGGTCTCGGCTTGCCGGAATGGGTGAATCACGTGGCCTTCGATGCACCGACTCGTGAGGATCTCGACGAACATCGCAGCCGACTGAACCGCAACGGCTACGACGTGCTCGAAGTCGACCACGGGTGGTGCATCTCAATCTATATGCAGGACCCCAATGGCATCATGGTCGAATTTTGCCATTCCACTCGTGAATTCACCGCCGAGGAAGTCGCCGAAGCAGCCGTCTTGCTGCGTGCCACAGAGCCACCCGCATCCTCGCCGCCACCGTCGGTTCGCGGCTTTGCCGGCGAGGGCCAACCTCTGCATTTGCGCAGCGCCTAGCCCCGGCGGCCTTGCGGCCCGTAGCTCCGCCACGACCGTCCGCCACGCCCCTCTTCTTGCGACCAGGCCGCGGGTATCGAATGCTTTCGGAGCGATCGGACTTAGAGACGGCGCGCAGCGTGGAATCCGTCGCCGATGGCGCCTTCGAGATAGTCGACACCTGTGGCATCGCCGAGGACCTGTATCTCGGGAGCCATTCCGTCGAGCATCCGAGCTAACTCGGGGGCGGGCTCAAGGCCCGAGGCGATGATCACCGCATCCGCAGGCGTCGTTTCTTCGCCGACGGTCCCGTCGGGGTTTTTCTGCGTGTAAAAAACCGAATGGGCATCGATGCCGGTGGCCTCGGCCTCTCGGCAAACCTCGACGCCGAGTTCTTCGAGTTCGTGCAGGACGCGAAAGCGGCGCGGGTGGGCCATCTCCAACGCCGGGATTGCTTCTGACGCCAGGATTTTGACCCGTCGACCTCGCTCCGCAAGAAACTCGGCAATCTCGCAGCCCACCAAGCCGCCGCCAAGGACGACCACGTTCTTGCCGATCGGCATATAGGCGTAGGAGGCTTTTCGAATGCGGGCGGGATCGGTGGTGAGTCCGGTCGCGCGGCCGATCCGGACCGCGAGCCGTCCGGTGCGCGAGATCTTCTTGTCAGCACCTGCATCCTCGCCACCGGTCAGGAGGCTGCGCAAATCGTCTCCGTCGAGCACGTGGTCCTGATCCACGCCCGGGATCTTCGGTCGCGATTTGGAGGCTCCGTGGCAAAGCAGCAGGACGTCGGGTTTCAGATCTCGAACAAGAGCGGCATCGACGGCTGTGTCGAGGCGAATTTCGACCTCGAGCAGCTGGAGCTGGTTTTCGTACCAGCGCAGGAGCCGCTCATTCGGTTCGTAGACGACCGCGCCAAACCGCAACGCGCCGCCGAGCTGCGAGCTTTTCTCGCAAAGGGTCACCCGATGCCCGCGGCTGGTGGCAATCCGCGCGGCTTCCATGCCGGCGGGCCCACCTCCGGCAATCAGAATATGCTTGCGGTCCTCGGGCCCCACGGTGTCGAGGTCGGCGAATTCCGTTTCGTGCGCCGTTACCGGGTTCACCGCGCAACGCACGGAGCGATCGAAGAAAGCCTGAGCCACGCATACGTAGCAATAGACACAGGGCCGAATCTCCGCGGCCTTGCCGTCACGTAATTTTCTCGGAAGTTCGGGATCCGCGAGCAATTTGCGCCCCATGGAGACCATGTCGAACACGCCCTTGGCGATCAGGGATTCGGCCTCGTCCGGTTCAATGCGGCCGACCGCGATCACCGGTACGGAAACCAGCGCGCGGATATCCTTGGCGAAATCGACATAGGCCGACGGCGCATGGGGGAGGGGGCCGTCGGTGAAGCCCGGAGCCGAGGTGGCGTCGGCGTAGGCGGTCATATGAATGGCATCGGCACCGGCGGCGACGGCCAGCTTTGCGGTCTGCTTCGCTTCCTCGAAGGTGATCCCGTCGGGTGTCCGGAATTCGCAGGCATCCAGCCGCACCAGTACCGGGAAATCCTCTCCGGCGCGCGCCTTGATCGCCCGGATGACCTCGCAAAGAAGACGGGCACGGTTTTCCTGCGAGCCGCCGTATTCGTCGTCGCGCCGATTCCAGCAGCGTGAAAGAAACTCCGAGAGCAGATAGCCATGCGCGCCATGGACTTCGACGGCATCGAATCCGGCACGCCGGCTGCGCTCGGCGGCAGAGGCGAATTTGTCGATCACCCAGGCGATATCCTCATGGTCCGCTGCACGGATTTTTCCACCTCCGCCGGAGGCCTCGATCATCAGGGTGATCTCTTCGTGAGAGAGGTCGTTCCCCATGGTCATGCTGCCATGCCATTTTGGCTTTGATGGCATGAGGATGTCGCGGCCCTCCTTGGCGTCCAGCCGAGATACCTTGCCGTGATGCACCAATTGCAAGGCGATCTTGCTGCCGTGTCCATGCACTC
>DLYX01000196.1 GCA_003447545.1 Deltaproteobacteria bacterium
GGATTCGGTCGATCTGGTCTTTGCGGCCATCGAAAGCGATGCCGCCAAGGAAGTCGAACCCCGACTCGCCGTGAAGATCCCGGTATTTTCCACCGCCTCTGCCTTCCGTCGCGAATCCGACGTGCCGATCGCCGTCCCCGGGGTCAACCTCGATCAGCTCTCGGTGCTCGACGCACAACGAAAGAATCGCGGCTGGGAGGGCTTCGTGGTTCCCCTACCGAACTGCACCACCATGGGACTTGTGGTGACGCTGAAACCTCTCGCCGATGCCTTTGGGCTCGAGCAGGTTATCCTCACCTCCATGCAGGGCCTCTCGGGGGCCGGCCGAACACCGGGTGTCGGTGCGATGGATATTCTCGACAACATCATCCCCTTCATCTCCGGCGAAGAGGAAAAAGTGGCCTGGGAGACCGGCAAGGTTCTGGGTTCGGTCGGCAGCAGCGGCTTTGACCACCATCAGGCTTTGGTCAGTGCAACCTGCACCCGCGCGAATGTCAGCGAAGGTCATACCGAAGCCGTGACCGTCCGCCTCACGCAAACCCCGGATGCCGCCGAAGTGCAGTCCGTGCTCCAGGATTTCGGAAAGGAATTCTGCGCTCGCCGTCTCCCCTCGGCGCCCGAGGCCCTGATTCACGTGCATGACGACCCTTTCCGACCACAGCCGAAGCTCGACCGGGAAGCCGGCGGTGGAATGACCACGTCGGTAGGGCGGCTTCGCGTCGACGAGGCTGGTCTCCGCTACATGCTCGTCTCTCATAATACCAAAATGGGCGCCGCCAAAGGTGCTGTTCTGGTGGCCGAACATATGGCGGATTCCGGCCAGCTGTGAGTGGATTTTCGGGCCTTCCGCGCCAAAGCGATGGCGTGGCCGATCGACCAGCGGTATAATCGGAGCGGAAGCAATGGCAGGTCCGGATCGCGATTCAGAAGAAGCCGTCATCACCAAGGCCAAGCGCAAGGTGGAGCGTCCCAAGCTCTACAAGGTGCTTCTGCATAATGATGACTATACGACGCGGGAGTTCGTGGTGTGGATCCTGCGCATGGTGTTCCAAAGAAGCGAATCGGAATCTGTGCAGATCATGATGCATGTACATAATAACGGAATTGGTGTGGCGGGGGTCTATCCATTCGAGGTTGCCGAAGCCAAGATCCAGCGCACCACAACACTGGCCGAGGAGTACGAGTTCCCTCTGCTGACGACGATGGAGCCAGAATGACACCGCCACAGGTCACCAACGATCTTCAGACCTCCCTGCGCGCCGCTTTCGAGTCGGCTCGAGAGCGCCGGCACGAATACCTGACTCTCGAGCATGTATTGCTGGCCTTGCTCGACAACGAGGAGGTGCAGTTACTCCTGGAGCTTCTCAACGTCGACCTCGAACAGGTCCGGAGTGAACTCGAATTGCACCTCCAGCATACCGTCGAGGCGCTGCCCGAGGGAATGGATCAGGCACCGCAGGAGACTCCGGCATTGCAACGGGTGCTGCAGCGGGCAGCACTGCACGCAGTGAATGCAGAGAGAGCGACCATCGACGGCCCGGGCCTGATCGTCGCTCTGTTTCGCGAGCCGAGTTGCCACGCCCTCTGGGCGCTCGAAAGCCAAGGCGTCAGTCGTCTGGATGTGGTGCGCATCATCTCACATAACCTCAAGGATGGTGGCACCTCCGGTGCTGGCGGCGAAGAAGGGGCATCTCGGGAGGAGATCTCTCCCTCCGACGAAGACGATGAAGCCCCGGCCACCGATCCTCTGGCCGCATGGACGACCGACCTGCGCGCACGCGCGGAAGCCGGCGATATCGATCCTCTGATCGGACGCCATCAGGAGCTGGAGCGAGCCATTCATATCCTCGCACGCCGCCGCAAAAACAACCCGATTTTCGTCGGCGAGGCCGGGGTTGGTAAAACCGCGATCGTCGAAGGTCTGGCTCGCAAGCTTCACACCGGAGATGTTCCCGATACCCTCAAGGAAGCGAATATATTCGCGCTCGATATGGGAGCGCTAATCGCCGGAACAAAATTTCGCGGCCAATTCGAAGAGCGGCTGAAAAGCGTCATCAAGGCGCTGAACGAACGCGACCACTCCATTCTCTTTATCGATGAGATCCATACGATTGTCGGCGCGGGCGCCACTAGCGGCGGGACCATGGATGCCTCCAACCTGCTGAAGCCGGCTCTGGCCAATGGCGAGCTACGCTGCATCGGTGCCACCACATTTGGCGAATACAAGAAATCCTTCGACAAGGACCGTGCTCTCGAGCGACGATTCCAGAAAATCGATGTTCCCGAGCCTTCCGTCGACGAGACCGTCGAAATCCTGCGCGGCCTGAAGAGCCGCTACGAAGAACATCACGGCGTGACCTACACCGACGAAGCTATCTGCACAGCCGCCGATCTATCGGCTCGCTATATCAGCGATCGACACCTGCCCGACAAGGCCATCGATGTCATCGATGAGACGGGCGCCGCCGACAGTATCCTGCCGGACGACAAGAAGCGTCGCGAAATCACCGAGGCCGAAATCGAGATTACCGTCGCGCGGATTGCGAAAATACCCGAGAAAAAAGTCTCGACGGATGCTCGCGAGCTTCTCGAAAAGATCGAACCCGACCTGAAGGCTGTCATATACGGCCAAGACCATGCGATCGATCAACTGGCGTCCGTCATCAAGCTCCAGCGCTCAGGCCTGGGACATACCGAGAGGCCAGTCGGATCCTTTCTCTTCGCGGGGCCGACCGGCGTGGGCAAGACGGAACTTGCGCGCCAACTAGCCTCTGTCCTCGGCGTCGAACTGCATCGCTTCGATATGAGTGAGTATATGGAGAAGCATACCGTCTCGCGACTGATCGGCGCCCCTCCGGGCTATGTCGGGTTTGATCAGGGCGGTCTCCTGACCGATGCCGTTCGTAAAACCCCGCATTCGGTGGTCGTCCTCGACGAAATCGAGAAGGCGCATCCCGACCTCTTCAACATTCTTTTGCAGGTGATGGATCACGCAACTCTCACCGACAATACGGGTCGCAAAGCCGACTTCCGCAATATTGTGCTGATCCTGACGACCAACGCCGGGGCCCGCGAGATGACCTCCACCGCGATCGGCTTTACCGGTGACCATTCAACCGGCTCCGCTCGACAGGCGATCGAGAAAACTTTCAGCCCCGAATTCCGAAACCGACTCGATGCGACGATCATGTTCGACCCCCTCGACCCCGATGCGATTCTAAAGGTGGTCGAGAAGAATCTGGTCGAGGTCCGCGAGCAATTGGCCGAAAAGTCGGTTCGGCTCGAACTGACCAAGGGGGCTCGAGAATGGCTGGCGAAGGAAGGCTTTGACAAGCTCTATGGCGCTCGCCCTATGGCTCGCCTCATCGAGCGTGAAATCAAGCGCCCGCTGGCCGACGAAATCCTCTTTGGGCGCCTGGCGCTGGGCGGAAAAGTCAAAATACAGGTTTCGAAAGGAAAACTATCGCTCGACATTCACTCAGGGGAGTAAAGTGATCGGAAGAATCTGACGTTGATTCTTCTTTGGAACCCCTGATGTCTACCGTCGACCGCAACTTCGAGCTCCGCCAGCTCCTGAAAGCCTATCGCAAGGGCCTGATTTCGGACGAAATTTTCGAGGAACAGCTCCGCGATCTGGAGTCGGGAGAATCCGGCGAGACCAGCCCGTCCTCCGCACCGACACCCCCGGCGCGCCAATGGCATAGTCAGGGGAAATTGTTTTCGTCGGAACAATCCCTGCTCCGCCATTTCCTGGATGAGCTTCGTGCCGGGGAGTCTTTCGGCGGGGAAATCTTCCAGCGATGGCAAGAAGTGGCCAGTCACCCCGGTCTCCGCGGAACCCTGCGAGCCATCAGCGGTCGAGAAGCGATGCACGGCAGAATTCTCGCCGCCCGACTGCGCGAGATCGGAGGAACCGAGACGGCCTGCCTCCCTGCGAGTTTCGCCGAGGCGACTCAGGCAAGACTCGCCTCGACACGAATCTCTGACGTAGAAAAATTGCGTGAAGTCCTGTCGCGACTCCCGAATGCCGAGGCCGCGACCGCACCGCTTCGCGAGGTCATCGATCAGATTGAGGACGACCTCGAAAGCCGCCTGCTTCTGGAACTGATCGTTGCCGACGAGGCCTCGACGATCGACTGCCTGCATCGATGTGCTGTGCTCATGGGCATTGCGGAAGCTGCCCCCGCGGATGAGACCCCGTAATGCTTCTCGGTAACCATCACTTTACAGAGCGATTTTCTTTCTGTGACTTCCCCGTCTCGCGAAAACTTGATAAGCCGGGTTTCTCAGCAAGAACGGACAAGTAATTTTATGGTCCAAGAAAGCGTATTTCAGGCGGCAGAAGCCGCCACCCGACTCATGGCATTGCCCTGGATCCTTGCCGCAAGATGGCTGAGCGGCGACTCCGGAAGAGATTTGGTGCCACGAGGACCCGGTACCACAAGCCTTGCCGTTCGAGCCAAAGCCGCCGTCGACGAACTTTTCTTCGCGTCCGAGGTTCTGGGCGGAGCGCCCCTGCCGCTGATGGACGCCAAACGAATCGCCACCGAAACCAAAGAGGCTATTATCTTCTTCCGGGAAAACGGTTGGCTGGAAAATCCCGAGAAATACCATCGAACCCCCGAGGCGCCGACGCATGTCCATCTGGAGTCGGCCGAGATCGCCGGCCTGGACGCCGAACGGATCTCGTTCCACAGCGGTTATGCCCCCTGGAAAGGTGAGCCAGGGCGGGAGCGTTGGCTGGGATATGAAGAAAACCATCAGGCCCATGCGAAGATTTTCCGACATCCCGGAGAAGATCGTCCTTGGGTCGTATGTATCCCCGGATACCGGATGGGCCAGGACCTTGCGGATTCGGTAGCCTTCCGGGTGCAATGGCTGCATCGCGACCTCGGCCTGAACGTAGCCATTCCCACGCTTCCCCTGCACGGCCCACGCACGGTTGGAAGACGGAGCGGCGATCACTTCCTCGCTGGCGATTTTATCGATACTCTCCACGCCGAAACGCAGGCTATTTGGGATATCCGGAAGCTGCTGGCATGGATTCGAGAACAAGGTGCGCCCGCGCTCGGTATTTACGGACTTTCGCTGGGAGCCTATACGACAGCGATGATTGCTTCTCTGGAAGACGATCTCGACTGCGTCGTCGCCGGTATTCCGACAATCGACTTTGTAGACCTCGTCCAATCCAACACAGCCGGATGGGCCCTGCGCGTCACCGGGCTGCTGGGATTTCCCTGGGACAGCATCTGCGAGATGCTCCGGGTCGTCTCCCCTCTGGAATTGTCATTGAAAACTGACAATTCCAAATGTTTCATTTTCGCCGGCTTGTACGACCAGGTAGCACCCCCCGAACAGGCGCGAGCCTTGTGGCGCCATTGGGGGCGGCCCAAAATGGTTTGGTATCGGGGCGGTCACGTCTCGTTCCTGATGGAGCGAGAGGTTCGCGACCTTCTCGCGTCTGCCTTCCGGCGCACGGGGTTGGTGCCCGATCCGGTTTACCTGCCCCGCCTGCTCGAACTGCAACCCGCACTCGCGATGTCCTGAAACTCCGCTTCCCGACCGAGCGGCAATCAGTCTTCTTTCGCGATCAGGACCTCAGGGTTCAGGATACCATCCGGGTCCATCGCGGCTTTCAGCGCCCGCAAGAGTGCCATGCCGCCAGCTCCATGCTCGCGCGGGAGATGGTCTCGGCGCACCCGGCCGATGCCATGATGATGTGCAATCGTGGCGCCGGCATCGATCGTTGCCTGCATGGCGGCATTCCAGGAGGCGGAATAGATTCTCTCCTGCTCCGCTGCATCCTCGGACTGACCCACGAAGGTGAAATAGATATTCACCCCTGTCGTATAGGCATGCGAAGTGTGACCACTGGCAATCAAAACACCCGGTACCGCCATAATGGCCGCTGTCACAGCTTCGTAGAGTGGCGTGATCCGATCCCAGGTCGCCGCGACCTCAATGGTGTCGACGACCAGACCCGCCTTGAGCAATTCCTCCCATGAGGGAACCGAATTCCGATGCCCCATCCATTGATCGAGAGGAGCCGATCCAAGGTCCTCGCCGCCGTGAGCCAGGCAGGATTTCTCGACCGCCGCCAATTCCAGTTCCAGTGCGGGTTGCATGGACTCGCTGCCCTCGGTCATGACCAACAGGAGTGGTTCGGGCTCGGGAACCCACTCTCCGAAATTGCGCTGCGCCTCCACTCCGTCGTAGAGACGGAGAACGGCTGGGCGCCAACCATCTCGCAGGACTTTCCGCGTAATCTCGAGACCATCATCCCAGGTGGGCAGGCGGTAGGCCGTCCCGGAACGAAAAGCATGCTTTGGCCAGCACTTGAAAGTGACCTCGGTGAGGATGCCCAAGGTTCCCTCAGAACCCAGAAGAAGGGCCTTGAGGTCGGGCCCGGTCGCACTGCGGGGCGACGGAAACGTCCGAACGACCGTCCCATCGGGCAGCACACACTCAAGGGAGAGCACCATATCTTCCGTGTTCCCATAACGCGTGGAAAACTGGCCTGATGCTCTCGTAGCCACCCAGCCCCCAACACTCGATACGGCGATCGACTGCGGGAAATGGCCCAAGGTCAGACCATGGGATTCGAGATGCTCTTCAAACTCCGAGCCCCTCATCCCCGGCTGCACGCGGCAGGTCAGAGCTTCATCCGAGAGTTCCAGAACCTTGTTCATGCGCGACAGGTCGACGACAATGGCCGCCGCTCCGGGCCGGACACCGCCGCAAACTCCGGACCCCAGGCCGTAGGGCACCACCGCAGTCCCGCTTTGCGACGCCAGCTGCAGCGCTTTGGAAACTTCCTCCGTGCTCTCGGGATAGACCACGCAAAGCGGCCCCGCAGCAGGGGTCCCGCCGAGATCACGAATCGCTTCAAGCGCCCAATAATCATGAGCGTGTGCCTGACGATCGTCTTCCGTGACGACGACTCTCCCCGCAGGAAGTCCCTCCTCCAGCATTTTGATGATATCCACGTTCAACTACTCCTGCCGCCAGGCCAGATCCTCACGGATCCTCGCTTGATAGAGGCGAATCTCCTGATCCGTCTCTTCATCTGTCCAACCCATCCGTCCGGCCAGCGTGGACGCCACGCTCTCCACGGCACCCAGACCATTATCCGCTGCGAAAAAGTTTGCACGGGCCCGACGCTCGAGAACGTCGGTCACCGAAGATGCGCTCTCTTCTTCGATCGCGAAGCGGATCTCCTCATCCGAGAGACGCGTGCGCACCATCGAGATTGGCTCCTCGCCTTCCACCAGAGGAACTTCGCCGGTGCGGCATGGCGTTCCCGCCCCGCCCAATCGCTCCACAACGGCATCCACCACTCGCTCCGCCATCTGGCGGTATGTGGTGAGCTTGCCACCAGCAATCGAAAGAAGACCGTTAGGCTCGATGAGAACTTCATCCTTTCGCGAGATCTCCGAGGGGTTTTTTCCCTCCTGTCGCAAAAGCGGTCGCACGCCAGCCCAGGCGCCCCGGACCTCGCTTGGATCGATGGGCTGATCAGGCCAGTTCCGGTTGGTGGCCTCGAGTAGATAGTCGACATCCTCGCGGGTGAT